>DHWT01000147.1 GCA_002413325.1 Chitinophagaceae bacterium UBA5175
AGGCTGTCGTAAAAGGAGGGCAAAGAGCGTTTAACATTGCCATGATAGATGCGCTGAATTCGCCGGTAGTGGAAAGTATCCAGGCAGACCGTTATACCGGCCGTGTTGGTGATCCGGTAATCATACGGGCCAGGGATGATTTTAAAGTGGCCAGCGTGGTGGTCTCCATCTATAGTCAGCGCGGGGTACTCCTTGAACAGGGCCAGGCTGTGGAACCTGAAGATGCCGATGGAGAATGGCTCTATGTTGCCAGTCAGGAAAACCCGGAACCCGCCGGATCGAGTGTTTCCGTTGTTGCGATGGATATGCCGGGAAACCATACTTTGATGAGCATTATTATGGGAGAAGTATAGTTTTCCGGATTAACCTGGCTTTATCAATAATTTCAGAGCCACGACGACAAGTGTTTCGGTTGAACCTTTCTGATTTATTTATCGATGACCTGTTAATTCTAGAATAAAGCTAAAAAATTTATTCCCCATATTTTAGCGTTAATGCCAACTGCCCCGCATGATAGACTGTATGTGAGAGTATTCTTCCTAAAGCTTCCATCTTTGATTTTTTGCCAAATTCATTGGTAGTTACCGACTGTTGCCAGTCCTCATAAGCCTGTTTTGCAATAATCATTTTCAGGCTTTCAAATGCAAGGTGCTGGTAATCTAATAATTCCTGCAGGTTTGTCCATTCCCCGGTATCTTTTTTGGCGATTATTGTTTTGGCCGACACTTGTATATTACTTGCACCAAATACATTTTTGGCGAAAAGTAATTCCACTTCGGCAACATGCCGGATAAGAAACCCTGCACTGTTTTTGGTATTTATCAATTTCTTTTTCAGGTCTTCCTCCTTTAGGTTTTTCAACAAATCAGAAAACCGCGTACGACCTTCTGTCCATGTTTGCAAATAGGCTTGTGTCAGGTTCATAACTGGTTATTTACAGGATCATATTAAATAGATAGCCGGATAAAATCATAAAAAATGCAATCGTACCAAAATAAATAGCAATGAGTTTCGCGGACATTACTTTTTTGAGCAACATGGCTTCGGGCAGCGATAGGCCAATTACCCCCATCATAAAAGCAATTGCGGTACCTAATGGAACACCTTTTGCCACCAGGACTTGTACGACGGGTATAACACCTGCCGCATTGCTGTACATGGGCACACCCAGGATTACAGCCAGGGGAACTGCATACCACTGGCCTTTATTGATGTAGTGTTCAAAAAATCCGGTAGGCAGAAATCCATGCATGGCGCCACCAATACCAATACCGATTACAATATAGATTGAAACGCCTTTTACGATTTGGAAAGCTTCTTTCAGGATGGAAGGAAATCTTTGTTTTAACGTGTGATTCTCTGCATGCAATTGATCTTCAGTTTGTGCGTTGACAATGAGGTTTTGGACCCAGGAAGAGAGATATTTTTCGAGTTTTAATTTACCCAGGACAAAACCTCCTAAGATACCTAAAACAATACCGGTACCGACATATAAAGCGGTTACTTTGAACCCAAAGGCGGCAGCAAAAATAGCAATCGCCACTTCATTTACTAATGGCGCGGTAATCAGGTAGGTAAAAGTGATGCCTAGAGGAATGCCGCCTTTTACAAAACCTATGAACAGCGGAACGGATGAACAGGAACAAAAAGGCGTAATTACACCAAAGCTAGAAGCGAATAAATATTCCAGTCCATACATTTTATTGAGGCTGAGAAAATTACGGATCTTGTCAACCGGGAAATAGGAATTGACAATTCCCATGATGGTCGTAATAAAAAAAAGCAATAAAAATATTTTCAATGTATCAAATACAAAGAAATTCAATGCTTCTCCCCAATGGCTTTGAGCAGATATGCCAAAGACAGAGTAGATGAGCCAGTCAGCGAAGTATTGAAACCAGTTAAACATGAAACTTTAATTTGAATTAGCAACACGCACTCCCATCGCCTTTGGGAGAATTGCAGCATGCACTTTTATCTATAGATGTTTTGGCACTGGCTGAACCACAACAGCCGCTATTGGTATTTGTTTCCAATACAGTTGTTGCATCCCCTTTGGAGGGAAATCCTTTTTGTGCCCGGCGGATCATACCATGCCGCATGTTCACCACCTTTGCGGTATCGTATCCGTGGTTGATTAAAAAGCCGGCTGCCCGGAGACTGCTGCCACCGCCCCGGCAAACCATCACCAGGTTTTTATCAAGCGGTAATTCCTGATAGCGGAATTCAAATTCACTCAGCGGAATGTTTATAATATTTGGCACACGATAGGTCAGTTGTTCCACTTCATTTTTTTCCCTTTCATCAACCAGTAAAGCACCATTCTTAACCCGGGATTGTGCAGAGGTTGGGTAAATTTCATTTGCCATAGATTGTTTGGTCTCCAGTATATTTATTTTTATTTAATTAATAAAAATTACAATTTGCACATACTCAATGCTATCAATTTTTCCTCTTGCTTTAATTCCCTTTTTTTCTTCTGCCCATTCCAGCACCTGCAATACCTGGGTGTCTGCTGAATAACTATAAGGCAAACTTTGTGTAGTGAGTATTTCTGATTCATGCTTATGCCCATTTTTATCCGGAATGACCTAACTTAAGCAGGTTTTTTTAACTCAGCATTTATTGTAACAATAATTGTTTTATTTCATTTATATCGGCAATACGGCCCTTCACTTTTGCCACGTCATCAATCATCAATACCGGCGTTGTAAGCACATTGTACTTCATCATTTCTTCTATGTCCTCAATTTTGGTTACTTCCGCATGTATACCTGTCTGCTTCAGCGCTTCCAGCACATTATTGTAGGTGGTTTTACATTTGGGGCAACCGGGGCCTAATACTTTTATCTGTTTCATTTTCGTTGATTTTGTAATTTCTGCTTGTGTTCGTAGTTCGTAAAACAACGAATAAAAATGTAAAATATTTCAGGTCAATAATTTATTCAATAATTTTTTTGCCAGCGCCCAGTTTTGCTTATTTACACAATACTTCACAGTGGGAGGTGTTATATCACCCTGGATAAGGCCGGCACCTTTTAATTCATTAAGGTGTTGGGAGAGTGTGGACTTGGCAATGGGCAACTCCGCGGCCATATCACCATGAAAACAGCAGGACCGGGAGTTTAAAAGCTGTAAAATGGCAATACGAACCGGATGCCCCAATGCCTTGGAAAAACGGGCCATCTGCTCCTGGTCCTTGGTAAAATAATCCGACTTAACTGAAGATTTCATAAGAAAAATGTTCGTAAAAGTACGAACAATTTTTGAATGGGCCAATGCTTTGCTGGAATAATTAGCAGAAAACCCGGTTAATGAGAGGCTTAGGAACCAGCAGCAAAATTTATTGTTCTGCACGGGATGGTATTTTTTCTGTCTTTCGATAACCGCATTCGGAACGGATCCCCCTGTCCGGCCACACTACTTCTGTAATGGTAAGCTTATGCTCGTTGTGTCCTGGATCTCAGAATGGATCACATGCTATGATATTTATTTACTCATTGAAAGAGATGTGGTAAGGAAGGCATCGCCTTTCCACAGGTCGGAAGCCGATATGAAAAAGGGAATTCCAGACAAAAATGCAAAAGCGGTTTTGTAGGAATATAAACCTGTAAGTAATGTATTTACAGGGTATTACGATTGCCGGGAACCAGGGCCCTGGATGCCGGGAGGTTATAAACGCACAGGGGGAATAAAAGATTTCTTACCGGTAATGAATACAAATTCCGGCTGAAACTCCGCGTTCTGCAGGGATTTTTGAAAAATCGCTACTTTTGTTCATATTAACCATTTACTTAACTCATTAAATTCATCCCCATTATGGCAAAGTCTGCAAAAAAGGCTGCAAAAAAAGTTGTAAAGAAAGCAGCAAAAAAAGCGGTAAAAAAAGCTCCAAAAAAAGCGCCTGCTAAGAAAGCGGCTCCTAAAAAATCAGCTCCAAAAAAAGTAGCCAAAAAGAAATCAGCCCGTAAACCCAATGCGGCGTTTATGACTCCGCTCACTGTCAGCGACGCACTGGCTAAGGTGGTAGGCAACAAGCCCCTGCCCAGGACAGAAATTGTAAAGAAAATCTGGGTTTATATTAAGAAAAACGGCCTGCAGGATAAGCAAAACAGGCGGATGATCAATGCAGATGCTGCACTGAAACCGATTTTCGTCAAGGACCAGATTTCCATGTTCGAAATGGCCGGTGTTTTGAATAAGCATGTGAAATAAACTATTTGTTTCTGGTTGGTGCTATATCCTGCGCTGCTTCCCAATAACTGTATTTTGTTTGGAGTGGTGGTAAGATTCTTATGCTCATATTAATCTACTGGCATTTCCTGCCCATTGCACCGGATTCCATAATGGGAAGGATAAGCATTTACATGTAATGATTCCCGGCAGATGGCTTTAAAAAATATAAACCATCCGTTGCAGGTTTTAATCTGTATGTTATCACATACGGTTAACGTATAATCCACTCCGGAATTTCTATTTTACAATCGTTACAGGGACGTAAAACGTCCTTGTTTTTTAATTGTTAAATGGTGATGTTATATGAAATCATCCATAATATTTTAACAAATTGCCCGTTCTTTTTTATTGCGCATATTCATCAACGCTAGTATTTTTAACATCCAATAAAACAGACACTTATGAAAAAAATGATGCTCGTATTTCTGGCTGTAGGAACTGCAGCTGTCGCCAGTGCCCAGATTCAGTTCGGTGTGAAAGCTGGTTTAAACCTTGCGAATCTGACGATATCCGGTGTCGCTCCTGCTCCTTCGTTCAGTAGCAAAACGGATTTCAGCGGCGGGGCTTTTGCATCCATTCCGCTTTTCAGCTCCTTCAAACTGCAACCGGAAGTCATGTATTCCGGACAGGGAGCCAGCACTACAGAATCCAATACAACCGTAAAACTTAATTACGGTTACCTGAACGTGCCGGTGCTTTTTAAATACCAGCATGAATCGGGGCTGTTCGCAGAAACCGGACCACAGATCGGGTTCCTGCTCAGCGCCAATGCCACGGGCGGTGGACAGACCATTGATACAAAGTCTGAAACGCAGTCTACCGATTTTTCCTGGGCTTTCGGCATCGGCTACAAGATTCCGGGTATCAGCGGGGGTATCGATGCTAGGTATAATCTCGGACTGACCAACCTTGCCAAGAACACTACAGACGGAACCGTGAAGAACAGCGTATTCCAGTTCGGCCTGTTCTACATGTTCGGCGGCAAATAAAAGTTGTTTTTAGTAGCCGTAGTTTAAGTAAGCAATTTTTCTTATGGAGGCCGTTACCAACAGGTGACGGCCTTTTTTATTGGAGAAGTTTCTATTTCCTGTTGTTTTCCTTATGTGCGCTAAACCTGACGGAGCTAAAAGCCTGCCGGTCTGCGCCGGGCGGCAGGCATACGATTTCAATGTAGCCGACAAGAAATTAAGCGTGTTGTGAATCCTGAAATCTCATTCCACTTCCTCAAACTGACCCGTCTCCCGGTTTTTTCGCACATTATTCCAGTTGAAAAACCGTCCGTTCATTGCGACATAAACGCCTGGTGGGAGGGTCTGCACAAAAGCCAGGGCACATCCAAGGTTGAAAAATCCGTCCGAGCTGCCGAACTTATAGGGAATCATGGCGCCCGTAAGCACAATGGTTTTTCCGGGTACCCTGCCTGCCAGTTCAGCCGCTGTTACCGACATGGTATCGGTTCCATGCGTGATGATAATTTTATCTTCCGGAGTGGCTTTGCAGTGATCGACGATCAGTTCGCGGTCTCCGGCTGTCATGTCCAGGCTGTCAATCATCATGAGGGTGCTTACCCTGACTTCCGGGGTTACGCGGCTGCGTGTGATCATTTCCGGTAGATGGGTTTCTTTGAAAAAAAGCTGACCGGTGATTTCATTGTATTCCTTGTCGAATGTTCCCCCGGTAACAAATATGCGGATGGCCATATAATGGATTTGAGGAACAAAGCTATCAATAAGATGTTGTTATCTTATGCCCCGCCTATGATCTTATCGAAATCCGCCTTACTCAGAATAACCGGTTCATAAGGTATTCCCTGCATATTCAAACGCCGTACAAAGGCCCTCAGGTGATTTCCGGATGCCATTTTCAGATAATCATACACAGCGATGATATCCTGTTTTTGAGTTTGTTTCATTCTTTTTTCAAGGTCCGCAATATCCTGTTCTTCTATTTGGGCGCCCGTTTTCAGGGCTTCAGTAAACGATGAACCGCCTGTTCGGACTAACTCATTGTAAAAGGTCTGTAGAGAGGCATTCCTAAATATTCCATGCCGGTCGTTGGTTTTGACCACCGGGTCCTCGAGCCCGTAGGTTGTAATCAGTGTTTTCATCCGGTCCATATGGTATTGCTCACTTTGCCGGATATTTGCAAAGGGCCTGCCGCCCCATTTGATAAACAATGAATCATAAACATCCCTGGCCAGTTTTTCTTCTTCCCGCATGTAAAGAATGCCGTCTTTTTCCTGCTGACTCAGAGAAGGAGTCTGCCGGGTAAAACCGGTCATTGAAAACAGCAGGACAACTATAGAAAAAATGAATTTTTTCATGACCTGAAATTTAAATTATATCAGAATCCGGTTTCCATGGCGCTGTTGATAATCGCATCAAACTCCGCCTGCGTAAGATACTGTGGTGTGTAGGTTGCACCGACTTTCAGAATATTCTGATAAAAGGACCTCAGGTGATTACGGCTTCCTTTTGTAAGATTATCATATACTAAAAGAATATCCTTGTTGTCAATGGTAGTTACTGCATTATTCAAATCATAAATATCGAGGTCCTCAATGGTTGCGCCGGTTATATAAGCTTCCGGTATACTGGTATTACCCTGGGCCACTAATTGATTGTACAGGTTTTGTAACGTTGTATCACTGAACACACCAACAGGGTTTGAACCAACCGGGTCTGTGAGGCTGTATTTATTTATAAGCATCAGCAGGGCGTCCATATGGGTTTGTTCGGCGGCGGAAATATTGGTAAAAATAGTTGATCCCCATTTGTTGTATAAAGTGGTGTAAACATCCCTGGCCAGTTTTTCTTCCTCCCTCATATATAAAATGGTATTTAATTCAGTCTGACTTACGGGCTCTTTTTGCAGGCTGTCTACCTGGGCCTGGAGTGTTGTGAGCGTAATATTTCCATTGAGATTAGGATTTACCACAGGTGCAGGGGTATCACTCTTGCTGCATGAAACAACTGACAAAATCAATGCTGCCGGCAGTATGATGAATCCTGATTTTTTTAATAGATTTTTCATGATGAAATGCTTTATAGTGAATAATTTATATCAGGGCATAAAATTACTTCTGCAGTTACCTGCGAACTGTAACAAATGTTACGTTTCCGGTTAATTTATGTTAATAAAGGTGCAAATTTCAGGCTTGCTTTGCCGAAGTACATCCTGATGGATGGCAGGGAAATTTGCCGGAAAAGTAAATCAGATAAAGAGGATAACTGAAAGCCGGATAAGGAGTTGCCGATAAGTTTTCTTTTTATACGGGTTGAAACGGTTCAAAGATTTCCCGCTATGTTCTTCAGGCCTTCGAGGTCAAAATGCTTAAAATGTTTTGCCTTGAAATGGATCAGCCTGTTTTTCCCCAGTTCTGTAAGGATCATGGATACCTGCTCTTTTGTGGTGCCTGCAAGATCAGCGATATCCTTACGGTTCAGGTGTACATGAATACTGCAACCTCCCGGTTGGTAACGGTAAGTTTCTGCAATATGCAGCAATACCCATACGACTCTTTCTTTTACTGAATTGTTGATTAGTGTTAAAGCCCTCTTTTCGACACCCTGCATTTCAGAAAGAAATGATTTCATCATCTCTGAACGTAAGCCCGGGTATTTGGCGTACAGAGCACGAAATTTCTCTGAACTTACATGACATACCTGCATTTTTTCAATAGCTGTAATGGTAAGTGGTTGTTTATCTCTCTTACCGACCGCCCGCTGCCCAACGATCGATCCCTTCCCTTCGAGGCGCAGGATAAGGGAACGCCCCTTTTTATTATGAACCGCCGCTTTTGCCACACCCGACCGGATGCAAAAGATGCCCCTGGATTCTGTGCCTTCCAGGATCAGGTGTTGCCCCTTCTCAAAAGACTGACAGGTTTTTATTTCAGAGAACTCCTGCAACAGGTCTGCGCTGCAATTCTTAAGCAATGAAATATTCTTAACCTGGCAGGTCATGCATCTCGGTGTGGTTCTGTTCATATCAAATCGGAAAGGTTATATGAATCACCAGACGAAGTTAGCACAACCCGGGGAAGGAATGGACGGGGATGAAAATGGATTCTTCATAAACCCTCACATTCCCTGGCTCAGGCGGGAAACTGATTATATAATATTTTAAAAACTACGAAAACGTAGTTAATCCACTTTTAATGGATTGATTCTGTTTTGGATTACTTAGGTAAAAAATAGTTTTGGTCAAATTTCAAGCCTGTCTAATGCATTATTCCAATGTTTCACCGCTGAAAAGGCCGGATAGTTTATTACGTCAAAAGGTAAATAAATATGATGCTCCTGAAAAGATCCGGTCCCTTGGAATCTATCCTTATTTCCGGGTGATCGAATCGGACCAGGACACTCAGGTCATGATAGCGGGTAAGCCGGTTCTGATGTTTGGTTCCAACAGTTATCTCGGATTGACCAATCATCCTGCGATTAAACTCGCTGCCAGGCGTGCGGTCTCTAAATATGGCACAGGCTGTGCCGGCTCCCGGTTCCTCAATGGAACGCTGGATATCCATCTGGAGCTGGAAGAAAAACTCGCTGTTTTTACCGGGAAGGAAGCCGCCCTGGTTTTCAGCACCGGCTTCCAGGTGAATATCGGTGTGATTCCGGCCCTGCTCGGCCGGAATGATTACCTGATACTGGATGAACTGGATCATGCGTCCATTATTGAAGGCAGCAGGCTTTGTTTTGGTAAAACAGTCAAGTTCCGTCATAACAATATGGACTCCCTGGAAAAAGCGTTGCAGCATTGCGGGGGAGGTGGCGTTAAACTCATCGTAGTAGACGGTGTATTCAGTATGGAAGGCGATATTGCCAACCTGCCGGAAATCGCAGGGCTCGCTGAAAAGTATCATGCCAGTATCATGGTTGATGACGCACATGGCCTGGGCGTTCTGGGAGCCAGGGGGCAGGGCACCGCGGCCCATTTTAATTTAACAGGCGAAACTGAACTTATCATGGGTACCTTCAGCAAATCGTTCGCCTCCATCGGGGGATTCATCGCTGCGGATCAGGCGACTATCAATTTCCTCAAGCATCAGGCCCGCTCACTCATCTTCAGTGCCAGTATATCTCCTGCGGCAACCGCATCCGTCATCGCAGCCCTGCAGGTAATCGAGGAAGAACCGGAACGCATCAGTCAATTGTGGTCCAATACAGAACTCGCCCATCATGAATTGAAAAGAGCAGGCTTTGATACCGGTAATTCATGTACACCCATCATCCCATTGTTTGTGCGGGATGATATGAAAACGTTCAGGCTCTGCAGGATGTTATTGGAAGAAGGTGTATTCGTGAATCCGGTCACCTCTCCCGGGGTTGCCAAAGAAGCCTCCCTTATTCGTTTCAGTCTGATGGCTACCCATACCCGGCTGCAAATTGAAGAGGCGATAGAAAAGATCTGCAAACTGTCTAAAAAACTGGAAATTATTTAAACGCTAAACAGGCATGGACATCCATATAAAAGAAGTTACGACCGGAAAGGATTTGAAATCATTTATACAATTTCCTTACAGGCTTTACAGGGGTAACCATTTTTATGTTCCTCCGATGCGGTTCGACGAAAGGGCTACCCTGGATAAAAAAAAGAACCCTGCTTTTGATTACTGTGAAGCCAGGTACTGGCTTGCCTGGAAAAATGAAAAAGTAGTCGGGCGGATTGCCGGTATCATCAATCACGCGTACATCCGTAAATGGGAATCCCGTTACATCCGTTTCGGGTGGCTGGATTTTGAAGAAGATATAAGGATCGCTTCCGCCTTATTGAACCAGGTGGAGCTTTGGGGCAAGGCCAGGAAAATGAAAGCCATACATGGCCCGATGGGGTTTACAGATCTGGATCATGAAGGGATGCTGGTAGAGGGTTTCGACCAGTTGGGCACACTCGCAGCGATATATAATTATCCCTATTATCCTCTTTGCCTGGAAAAGCTGGGGTATGAAAAAGAAGTGGACTGGCTTGAATACCGTATCCGGGTGCCCGGTAAAATTCCTGATAAAATTGAACGGGCTGCAAAAGCCGTAACGGAAAGACTGGGACTCACGGTGGTGAAAGTGAATCAGGCGAAGGAGATTCTTCCTTATGCGAAGGATATTTTCCGCCTGATTAATCTGGCTTATGCTGACCTCCACGGGGTTGTTGAGTTGACAGATAAACAAATCAGTTATTATACCCGGCAATACTTTTCTTTTATAAAGACTGATTTTGTGACGCTGATCAGGGACCGGGATGGAAATCTGGCGGCTTTTGGAATCACCATGCCCTCCCTGTCCCGCGCTTTGCAAAGGGCCAACGGGAAGGTTTTCCCATTTGGATTCATGTATTTGCTGATGGCTCTTAAAAAAAATGCGTTGGCAGATATGTACCTGGTAGCCGTCCGGCCTGATTTGCAGGGTAAGGGAGTGAATGCGGTTTTAATGAATGAGATCAATCATTCATACATAAAAAATGGCGTTCAGTTCGCGGAGTCGAATCCGGAACTGGAAAGCAATCACCAGGTGCAGGCTTTCTGGAAATATTACGAGGCCCGGAATCATAAAAGAAGACGATGTTTCATTAAATTCCTCAGTTAATGCCGGTCCCCGATTTTTCACAGAATAAGAAAGTGCTTATCACCGGCGCCAGTGGTTTTATCGGCAGTTTCCTGGTCGAAGAAGGACTGCTGAACGGGTACCGGGTTTATGCGGGCATCCGGGCAGGGAGCAAAAGAATTTTCCTGCAGGATCCGTCGATCCGTTTCTTTGAGCTCGACTTCTCATCGCCGGAACGGTTAGAAAAAAAATTAAGGGAATTTATCCTTGCTGAAGGAAGATTTGACTATGTAATCCACAACGCCGGCATTACAAGGGCCGGCAGGAAAGAAGATTTCCATCGGGTCAACTACCAATATACAAAGCACCTGGCAGATGCACTGGTGGCAACGGGCAGTCCGCCGGAGAAATTCATTTTTATCAGTTCACTGGCAGCGGGCGGGCCCGGTGATCCGTTACGGTTTACGGAAATAAATTCTTCAGATCCGGATCACCCCATCTCTTCTTACGCAAAAAGCAAACTGGATGCTGAAAAATATATTAGTTCCCTGCCCGGACTGCGTCCGCTTATTATCAGGCCTACGGCGGTGTATGGGCCGCGTGACCGGGATTTTCTTAACTATTTCAGGATTCTTTCAAAAGGCATCGCGCCCTGCATGGGCAGCCGCCGCCAGATACTTTCGTTTATTTATGTGAAAGATCTTTCCCGTGCTGTTTTTAAACTGCTCAGTTCCGGAAGAATTCATAGGTCCTATCTTGCATCTGACGGGAATTCTTATACCAATGAAGACATGCTAATGCTCATCTGGAAGATTGTAGATAAACCAGCGATAAAAATCAGGGTGCCGCTGGCGCCTGTCCGCGCATCCGTTTTTTTCCTGGAAAAATTATATTCTCTGTTCAATCGCATGCCCTTTCTGCATTGTGAAAAGCTGGAAGAGATCACCGCCCTGAACTGGTCCTGCAATAGCAGTGAACTATGGCAGGACCTTGGCACAGCACCCAAATATAGTCTGGAGGCCGGCCTTTATGAAACCGCCAGGTGGTATAGGGAAAATGGCTGGCTGGTTTGATCTATCGGGTTTTAATCATTTCCTCGGATTTTCCAATTGGGCCTGGGCAGCGGCCAGTCTCGCGATGGGCACACGGAACGGTGAACAGCTCACATAATTCATTCCGATGCGGTGGCAGAATTTCACACTCTCCGCATCGCCGCCGTGTTCACCGCAGATACCAATTTTCAGGTTTGGTTTTGTTTTACGTCCTCTTTCAACACCCAGTTTGATAAGTTCTCCCACGCCGTCCTGGTCAATAGTCTGAAAAGGATCATCTTTGAGCAATTTCAGATCAAGGTAATTGGGTAGGAAACCACCAATATCATCGCGGCTGAAACCAAAACTCATCTGGGTCAGGTCGTTGGTGCCAAAGCTGAAAAAATCGGCTACCGTGGCCATCTGACCTGCTTTTAATGCGGCCCGGGGAATTTCAATCATGGTTCCATACAGGTAGGGTATTTTTTTCATTTTTGTTTTTTCGCATACTTCCTTATAAACCCGGTCCACGATTTTCTTCTGGTGAATGAGTTCATTCACCGTGCAGGTAACGGGCACCATGATTTCAGGAAAGGCCTTTTTGCCGGATTTTAATAATTCTGCGGTAGCTTCCAGAATGGCCCGGATCTGCATCTCTGTAATTTCCGGATAGCTGACGCCCAACCTCACTCCCCGGTGGCCCAGCATCGGGTTATTTTCATGCAGGGCAAGCACCCTTCTTCTTAACAGGCTCATGCTGATACCGAGTTCCTTGCTGAGCTGTTGTAATTTTTCCCTGTCATGCGGAACAAACTCGTGTAAGGGCGGATCCAGCAGGCGAATGGTTACCGGAAAACCATTCATTGTCGTTAAAGTATCTTTCACATCATTCTTTACATATTTGTACAGTTCATTCAACGCACTGATTCTTTCTTTTTCCGTTTTACTTACAATCATTTTACGCAGCATGAACAGGGGTTCATCGCTTCCTTCCCCATAAAACATATGTTCGGTGCGGAACAAACCGATCCCTTCGGCGCCGAATTTCAGCCCCTGTGCTGCATCCCCCGGTGTTTCGGCATTCGTGCGAACGCCCATCACTTTTATTTTGTCAACCAGTTTCATCAGGGTGTTGTAAGAAAGGTTTTCATCCAGATTAATAGCCACCAGGGGTAAACTGCCTTCGTAAACCAGTCCCCGGGTTCCGTTCAAAGTAACCCAGTCTCCTTCTTTTATGATGACACCATCTTTTGCCCTGAATGATTTTGCTTCTCCATGAATTTCAATATCCGCGCATCCGACGATACAACATTTACCCCAGCCCCTGGCCACGAGTGCGGCATGGGAGGTCATTCCGCCCTTGGTGGTCAGAATGGCCTGGGACTTGTGCATCCCGTCCACGTCCTCGGGGGATGTTTCTTCGCGGACCAAAATCACTTTCTCGCCCTTATGCGCCCATTCCACCGCATCATTCGAGGAGAAAACAACCCGGCCTCTTGCGCCGCCCGGTCCTGCCGGTAATCCTTTTGCAATCACCTTATGGATCTCTTCTGCCTTGGGGTCGATCATGGGTAGTAATAATTCCACCAGTTGATTGGGTCCCACGCGCTGTATGGCGGTTTTGGCATCAATCAGTTTTTCCCTGTGCATCTCGGTTGCCATGCGGACCGCAGCAATACCATTTCGTTTACCTACGCGGCATTGCAGCATATAGAGTGTTCCCCTTTCAATCGTGAACTCGATATCCTGCATGTCTTTATAATGAGATTCCAGTCGTTTCTGGTAACCGTAAAGTTCTTTGTAAAGCCGGGGCATTCCCGTTTCCAGGGTCGTAAACTGTTTACTCTGTTCATTCTTCGAGTATTCATTTACTGGCGCCGGAGTGCGGGTGCCGGCGACCACGTCTTCTCCCTGGGCATTTACCAGGTATTCCCCATAAAATTTATTTTCACCGGTACCTGGATTTCGCGTAAAGGCGACACCGGTACAACTGTTATCACCCATATTTCCGAAAACCATGGCCTGGACATTCACGGCAGTTCCCCATTCATCCGGAATTTTTTCTATGCGGCGGTACTCTACTGCTCTTTTACCATTCCAGCTTCCGAATACAGCACCAATGCCTCCCCAGAGTTGCTCCAGTGGATCTTCAGGGAAATCAGAACCCAATACCTGTTTTACTGTTTTCCTGTAATCTTTTACCAGTTCTTTCAGTTCGGGTACGGTCAGTTCCGTATCGCTTCCATATCCTTTTTTATGTTTGACAGCCTCCAGTTTTTCGTCCAGGAGTTTGCGGATTCCTTTGCCATTTTTTGCTTCAATTCCGTTCGCTTTTTCCATTACAACATCCGAATACATCATGATCAGCCTGCGGTAAGCATCATAGGCAAACCGTTCATCGCCGCTCTGTGCTATGATGCCTTTGATGGTCTTTTCATTCAGACCTACGTTTAAAACGGTCTCCATCATGCCGGGCATGGAACGGCGGGCTCCTGAACGAACGGATAACAGCAATGGATTGGTTTCATCACCAAATTTCTTTCCGGTGAGTTTTTCTATTTTGGCGAGTGCTTTTTCCGCCTCTGCCTTTAATAATTTAGGATACTTATTTTTATTCTGGTAGTAATAAGTACATACTTCTGTTGTAATGGTAAAACCGGGTGGAACGGGCAAACGCAGTTTGGGATGTCCGGCCATTTCAGCCAGGTTAGCGCCTTTACCACCTAAAAGGTTTTTCATGGATTCATTTCCGTCGGCCCTGCCGCCACCGAAAAAGTATACGAACTTTTCGGTTTTTGACTGTTTTCGCATTGTGAGTTTTTTTAATTGAACATTATTCCTGTATCACGGACAGCATTTCCTATGCATCCTTCACATGTGATCGGGGTTCTTAAGCTGAAATAAAGAATATTCTTTTGAATAAGAATTTCTTTATTGATTAAGATTCAGAAAACACCAATATGAAAATACAAGCGCGGGATTCATTATCGCATGAGAGAGGTCATTAGCCATGCTGATAATTGTCAATAGGGGGAATGATTTATTATGAAACTATATATTCACCAGTTCCTCAATGTTAAATTTCTTCGTTTTTCGAACGACCTCCATCGCTTTGGGAGCTTTTTGGGGGTCTGTCATCAGTTTTCCCAGGATGGCCGGAACTATCTGCCAGCTTAAACCAAATTGATCTCTGAGCCATCCGCATTCTATTTCGCTGCCGCCTGCTGTCAGTTTCTTCCAGTAATCGTCTATTTCCTCCTGTGTTTCACATTCAACCACAAAGGAAATCGCTTCCGTGAATTTGAACTTGGGTCCCGCATTTAATCCCATAAATACAGATCCGTTCAACTCGAATTTTACCACCATGGGCGTGTCTGTAATAATTTTTGAATTTTTAAAAATGCTGCAATAAAACACTGCTGCTTCTTTGGCCCGCCCGTCAAACCAGAGGCAGGGGTAAATGGTATGTTCCATAGTATATGTTTGTATCAAATATTATTTTTCATTACAATTAAACATCCACTGCACGCCAAATTGATCCGTACAACTGCCAAAATAGGCTCCCCAGAACATATCCTGCAGGTCCATGGTAATTTTTCCGCCTGCTGAAAGCGCCCCGAATAATCTCCTGGTTTCTTTTTTTGTATCCGGCTCCAGATTAATATGGACGTTGTTTCCAAAGTTTACATGAAAACCCATGGACTCCGGGGCGTCTGTACCCATAATGATATGTCCGCCGATCGTGGCCAGTTCAACGTGCATGATGAGGTTTTTATCTGCCTCCGCTAAAGGCGGCGTGCCCTCCTGGGGCGGTATATCTTTAAAGCGGACAATCCCCGTGCCGCCAAATTCGCCGCCGAATACGGATTTATAAAAGTTGAAGGCTTCCCCGGTATTGCGGGGGAAGTTTAAATAGGTGCTTACGCGTGCCATCCGGGGAAAGTTTGGTTTTGAAAAATAAATAGAATTCAAATATAGCGAACCTTAACAAGTGATTAACTGTATAAACGCGACAACCTGTGGACTGTTGATGACAACCTCGTTATCCTGAAATCCGGTCCGGATCATGCGTTAGTTCCTGTTAACGCGATATTCCTGAAAAGGTAATCGTTTACTCTTAGGATGCCGGGCCGGTGCAGTTAAATAGTCTTTCCGGTTTCCGGGCTGCCAAAATAAAATGTTAACTTTAAGTATAACTGCTGGCATATGAAATACAGGTATTTCCTGGCAATTCCCCTCTGCTTTGCGTTTCTTCATTCTGCGGAAGCACAGAATAATAACGCATCAACTTATGTAAAAAACAACAGTCACCCGAAAGACAGTCTGGAGGCCCTGATCTTCCAGCGTCTCGTTGATTTCATTTCAAAAAATGATCCCGGTATAAAAGCCACGGAAGGAGGAAATGATTCCCTGGGTCGGATGGGTGAGGAACACCAGCTGGTGATTCCCTTTGCAAGGGGTGTAGCGCCGGAGCCCACACAAAATTCCAGTTGGGATAAAAGTCTTCCTACGGTGTATAATAAAGAGGCTTTACAGGGTTCCCCCTTTTTACTGTCTGACTATGTGCCCGGTTTGGTTGTCAATGAACTCGATACCGTAATCGATAAACCATCTTACGCGTATAATTATGACAAGATGAGCGGAAATTTTCTGCTGAAACGGGATAATGAGAAGCCCATTGCCGTCAACAAAGCCCAGGTTAAACAATTTTGCTTAAAGAC
>DHWT01000329.1:0-6141 GCA_002413325.1 Chitinophagaceae bacterium UBA5175
ATCATGGTCCGGGGAAGAAATCTCTTTAAACATTAAATGCTTTTTTATGAAGAATGATCCAAATCAAAATGATTTCTGCGATGCCATGCTGGGTGGTTTACTGGCCGGGATCGTCGCAACCTTAGCCTGTTTTGTATATGATATTTTCTACCGGATGACCACGGGGTATGGTCCTTCGGAATTCATCAATGTTTCGAGCATCATATTTATCGTCAACCTGATACTGCTCCTGCTTGGCATATTTTATTTTGCTTTCAGATACTTCTTTAAAAAGGGAGATCTGCTATTTTCCCTGCTGATGGGGCTGCTGACTGCCTTCAGTGTGTGGAAGGCATTTAAGTTCCATCGTTTTACAGATACCCTGTTAAGCCGTGAGTTCAGTCAGCTGTTAGGAGGTACGCTGCTGATTATCGGACTTTGCGCAATGGCCATTCCGCTGGTATTGAAAAACAAAAAGATTTCCGGATTTTTCATCTGAACCGCCCCGGCCGGTTTCCACCCTTACCGCTGCCTGTGATTTTCGTCAGGTCCCCACCTAATAAAAGTATTTATTTACTTTTATTAAATTATTTTGCCTATCTTTGGTATATCAAATCAACTTTCTTAAACTAATATATATGTTAACAGCAACAGAAAATATTCTCAACGTAACCCTGCTGGAACCCCGGCAAAAACACCCGGCTGTTTTTCTACGTTTTGACGAACTGCAGGAAAGTGAAAGTATGATCATTCACAACGATCATGACCCCAAACCCCTGTATTACCAGTTACTCGGTGAAAGAGGAAATATATTCACCTGGGAATACCTGGAACAGGGACCGGAATGGTGGAAGGTGAAAATCACCAAACGGCTGAGCGGGGAAAGGGATGAGACCCTGGGGCAGATTGCCGCGAAAGACTTACGCAAAGCCGGGGTATTCAAAAAATACGGGATTGATTTTTGTTGCGGCGGAAAGAAAACCGTGAAAGAAGCCTGTGCAGAAAAAGGATTGGATGTGACCAAAATAGAACAGGAATTACAACAGGCGGATACAATGCCCTCCGCCCGTCCCCTGCCCTACGACGAATGGAGCCTGGATTTCCTGGCTGATTTTATTGTGAACACCCATCATGGTTATGTAAGAAAAACGCTGCCTGATATACGGACCTACGCTGAAAAAGTAAAACGGGTACATGGGGACCGGCATCCGGAATTATTCCGCATCCATCAGCTGGTGGAAGAAATAGATACCGAATTAACAGCCCACCTCTTCAAAGAAGAACATGTGTTATTCCCGTTTATAAAAGATCTGGTTGCGGCAAAAAATAATATAAAACCATTGACTCCCTCGCATTTCGGGACGGTCCAAAACCCCATTCAGGTGATGGAAAACGAGCATGAGCTGGTCGGAAAAAACCTGGCCGAAATCAGGGAACTTTCCCATCAGTATACATTGCCTGAAGATGCCTGTGCCAGCTACCGGTTGCTGTACAAGATGCTGGATGAGTTTGAACAGGATCTTCACCTGCATATCCACCTGGAAAATAATATTCTTTTTCCCAAAGCACTCGAACTGGAAAAATTCATAAAGAAATGAAACCACAAACCCCCATCAAACGGCATCCGGCCATCGTTTCCTTTTCGAAGGATCATCATTTCGGATTGTTACTGGTTTGGAAAATCAGGCAGGGTCTGCAACATGCAATCCAGGCGGACCGGATCAGCCATTACGTGCTGTACTTTTTTAAGGAAGATCTGGAAAAGCATTTTAAAGATGAAGAACAATTACTTTTCTCAAAACTGCCTGCCGGGGATCCCTTAAGAAAACAGGCGGAAGCAGACCATCAAACCATATATAAACTGATAGCCGCCATTGAAAAAGCAAAGACGGATACCCGGCTGCTCAGCCAGCTGGCAGATGCCCTGGAGCAACATATCCGTTTTGAGGAAAGGGAACTGTTTAACCACCTGCAAAATAATTTTTCATCAGAAGATTTAGAAATAACAGCCGGTCGCTATCCAACCAGAAGTGAAACCCTGGAAGAAAAATGGAAAGATACTTTCTGGGTTATTAAAAAATAAGCAATGCTCAGCCTGACCTGCAAGACCGCCATTAAAGCCGTTATTTTTCTCGCTTCCCGAACGGAGCCGGGAGAAAAAGCAGGCATCCGGGAAATTGCGGAATTCATTGAAGCCAGTGAACACACGGTGGGGAAAATGCTGCAATCCCTGGTTAAGGAAAACGTGATCAACAGCAGCAAGGGTCCCAATGGCGGATTTTATGTTACGGCCAAACAGAGGAACCAAGCCATCATCAACGTCATTGTTGCGATTGACGGCAAAGAGGTATTTAATGAATGCGGACTTGGGCTCAGTAAATGCTCCGCCACGCATCCCTGCCCCATGCACAATGATTACAAAAAAATAAGAGACGGATTTAAAGCAATCTGTCAGCAAAAAAAAGTAAGTGATCTGTGTGAGACCGTGAATGAGGGGTTTGCCTACCTGGCGGGATAAAACAGCATACTGTAATACTTCAGTTGCCCGAACACATGATCAAAGGATCATTTCAAAATCAGGTTCCGGAAATCACCATCTGAAAGAAGGCCCTTTTTACCCCGGAAAAAAACCTGGCCACGCCTTCCATTCCTCTTTTTAGTTTTTCGGCCTTTTCACTTTGAAGGTCCAGTAGGTGAGGCTGTCCCCGGGATTGGGAATATACTGGTGGGCCAGCAGAGCGGGAATGATTACAAAATCACCCGGTGACAAAACACGTTCCGTAACGTCCTGGATCACACCGCCCACCCAGTTTCCAGAATGCTCCCCGGCTTCTTTTCTCCCGCCGGCGACTTCATTTCCTGTTTTCAAAACACCATGACCCGAGCGGATAATGGCTACATCGTCCCACAGCTCATGCATTTCCACCGCACCGGCGGCCGTCCGGATGGTCACCATATAGGGCGCACTGTCTTTACTGAATCCCAGAATACCATAAGCCATCGGAGGCTCCACCTTCGCCTTCACCACCGAGTCCAGGGCAGATCTCAACAACGAATCTGTCTGGTGAGCCGTGAAAAAACTGAGCGGAATTTCAGTCTGTACCCCTCCGGCCGTTGCAGGTTCTTTTTCAGACGGGTGGTTGCAGGCGGTGATACCGACGATGGTGATCAGTATGAAAAAAAGAAACTGGTATTTCATATTTCTGAATGTTTCAGGTGAATTTTTTAAGAATCATGATCATGAGATATACCGGTACACCGGTCTCGTGAGGCAGGTAGGACCGCCACCCCCCTTTACGCTGATCTCTTCTCCCTGGTATACGGTGACGGTACAACCGGCTTTTTCCAGCGCCGCTTTTGTTTGCGGGTTACCATCCACCATCAGGCATTGCCGCGGTGCCAGCGCCAGCACATTGCAGCCCATGGAATCGAATTCCGCATCCGGCACTTCGATCAGCTGATAACCTCGTTTGATCAATAGCTCGCGGAATACAATCGGCATTAAAGGAGCATATACTACTGCCAGTTTTGTATCCACCGGACTCAAAATGGACATGAGATGAAAAACATCTGCCGGTCCTTTGTAATGTGGCAGGGGAACCGTGATCACTTCAACCCCCAATGGATTCAACAGTTGGGTTAGCTGGCGGATGCCTTCCTGATTGGTGCGGTAGGTATGACCTACGGCCAGTGTATGTTCGTCCAGCCAGGCCACATCACCCCCTTCCAGTGTGCCGGGTGCTGTGATGGCGCCCAGCACAGGAATGGCGTTCGCTTCAAATGCCTTTTTTTCGGCCATGGGTTCATTCCTCCTGCCGGCTTTACCCATATTGCAGATGATCATGCCCTGGTTGGTTGCAATGGACGCGTCGCGGCAATATATGGAATCCATATTGACGGACGGATCTTCCGGTAAGAAATGTATTTCGGCACCCTGATTTTTTAAAACAGACTGAAACATGTCATATTCTTTCAATGCTTTCCGGTAATCCGGTTTACCGAGATAGTTTAATTCCTTCCAGTATTTTTCGATATGTGCATCACTGATAAAAGCCTGTTCTGCGTTTTTTATGAAGAGGGTTTTTATTTTTCCGATATCTGAGTGAGCGGTATACATGATTTGAATTTTTTCGCCGAAAGCGTCAGGACTTTTTTTTCCAGATGGTCACAACATAAAAAGGCACCCCGAGCATTAACAGGATGAATCCCCAGTAAACAATTTCCTGGCCCGAACCGGCAATGGCCCATAAGGAAAATAAAAAAGCCAGGGACGCCAGTATAATGGAGCCCGTCCAGCCGTTACCCGGCATCCAGTATTTATTTTCCAGCCGGATAATCAGGTAGGATGCGGCCGAAAAAAGATAGGGCACCAGTACCGTCAACGTGGAAAGCAGGATGAGAAATTTAAACTGTTCCACCAGGCCCCTGGTATAATTCATGGACATCAGCAGGGAGACCAGGACGCTGCCGATCACGATGCCTGTTGCCGGAACACCTTTTTTATTTTCTTTGGAAAACAGGTGCGGGAATAAATGATCCTTCGCGATGGCCCGGGGTATCTGGCCCTGGACCAGGATCCATCCGTTCAATGCGCCAAAAGCCGCAATGGCCACTCCGGCGCTTATCCAGTAGCGGGCGTTGCTGCCCCAGATCATGACAGCCGCATCGGTGAAGGGCGTAACCGAATGCTGCAGGTCTTTTCCGGGTATCATACCCATCAGGCTGACCGTACTCAATATGTAAATAATCGTCGTAATCCCGATACCCAGCATGGTTGCCCGCGGGACCGTCTTCTCCGGATTGGCCACACTGCCCGAAGGAATCGTGGCACATTCCAGCCCCTGGAAAGCGAAAAATGTGAAGGTGGCGGTTGCTGAAATGGCTGCCCAGTCAGAAACACCGCTTGCATTAAAAGGCAGAAAATTTGCCGCCCGGAAAAAGAATAAACCGCCGCCGGCCACGAGCAGCAGGGGAATGATTTTTAAAATCGTGGTGACCAGTTGCAGTTTGCCCGAAGTTACAATCCCCAGGGTATTGATCCAGGTAAGCAGCCAGATCGCACCCAGTCCGGTAAAAACAGCCAGGAGGGCATTTGTAGCCAGTGCCGGGAAAAATGTACTCAATGCGCTGACCAGGGAAACGGCGATGGCAGCATTGGTACACCAGAGGGAAATCCAGTAACCCCAGGCAACCAGGAAGCCGGCAAAATCCCCGAGTCCCCGGCGCGAGTACGCATAGGGTCCGCCATCTACCTGTGGCATCATCTTACTTAAATTGCTGAAAACCTTCGCCAGTAAAAAAGCGCCGATGGCAGAAAAAACCCAGCCCAGCAAGCTGATCCCGCCATAAGCGGCCAAAGCAGCCGGCATCATGAACACACCTGCACCGATCATATTTCCCACGACCAGCGAGGTACTGGTCCACAGACCTAATTTATTTTTCTGGCCAG
This sequence comes from Chitinophagaceae bacterium UBA5175, assembly GCA_002413325.1. GTDB lineage: Bacteria > Bacteroidota > Bacteroidia > Chitinophagales > Chitinophagaceae > Puia. The sequence goes on from DHWT01000329.1 coordinate 5,429, forward strand.
GAGTCTCAAGCATCTGCCGGAATGATTTTTATTAGTTTGGGAAGATAGCAATTTAAAACGGAGAGGAACAAAGGATGGCTTCACATGCATGGCTGGTTTTTCGGATACCCGTCCCCGGACAAAAAAACCCCCTGTAAATGTTCATTACAGGGGGTTCATGCTTCCCGGTGAAACCCGGATTATATGTAAATGATTTATTCTTTCACCAGTTTGGAGAAATCTCCATAAAGCATTTCAAATACGATTTTACCGTCTTTGTTGAAATTGTCGAACTGTACAACATCTATGGAAACCGTTTCGCCGGTCTTCTTTGATTTGCCAGACCAAGTCCACCAGGATTGAACGACCTGCTGGTCCTTATCTTTATAATGCAGGAAGTCAGGATAACCGACTACTGATTCTTTAATATCATCATAATAATCAAAATCGGTATTCCACATCTTTATCGCATCTGCGATCGGCATGGGCTTCTTCATCTGACTCACCCAGAATTTGGCGGTGTCTGCGAAAATAGCAGTGTTGGTGGCGACATCCTTATCGAGGTAGGCCTTCACGGATTTGTTGACCACATCAATGTAGGGGTGTTTGATGTAAATCGTTCCGTTCTTTTCTTCTTTCTGGGAGAAGCCCGTGAATCCAATGAGGACCAGGCTGAGCATTAAAATAACCTTTCTCATGTTGTCTTATTTTTGGGGTTAGCTTTAAAGGTATGT
>DHWT01000329.1:6472-6836 GCA_002413325.1 Chitinophagaceae bacterium UBA5175
TTTTATGAATTACCATTTATATATATATATGTAAATGGTTATATGACTTCATTTCGTTGGATTTTTAATGAGATCTGCATCCTTAACTTGCATTTGTCATTTTTTTTTATCCCTTATGATATATTAAAGTTCATCCGGTTCAATAACTAATAAATATGCATATCACGATTATAGGTGCAGGTCCGGGGATCAGTTATGCGGTTGCCCGGTTATTCGGTGAAAAGGGTTACCGGGTTGCATTAATAGCCCGCAATGAGGAAAAATTAAAAGCGGAATCAGCCAGCCTGGCAATGCATGGAATTGAATCCATGTATGTGACTGCAGATGCAGGAAACGAAAATTCTTTATATAAAGCGTTGGATAG
>DHWT01000329.1:7194-7894 GCA_002413325.1 Chitinophagaceae bacterium UBA5175
CAGCAACTGGCCGTGAATGCAGGAGGGGCCTTCCACCTGTTAAAAAGGGAACTGCCCTTCTGTAAAATGAAAAATAAAGGGAAGTTGTTTTTCACCGGAGGCGGATTGTCCATTTACCCGCAACCCAATTTTACCGGTCTGGGTATCGGCAAAGCCGCCCTGAGGAATCTGGTTGCCGGCGCAGCAGCTTCGGTGCAGGGAACCCCTATACATATTGCGACGGTAACCGTTTGCGGTTTTGTAAAAGATGGTGACCCGAAGTATAGTCCGCAGTCGATTGCAGCATTATACTGGGACCTGTTCAATCAGCAGGAAGGTGAATTCCAGACGGAAATCATTTACTAATCCGCTGTTTTTTCATATTATTTTTTGTCCGGAATGAACTGAGTGGCGCTCCTTCCGCTCCGGCGGCGGGTTCAGTTATTTGCTAACCATAAAAGCGCTAATTTTATCCCAATATATTTTCGATGCAAATCACAGCAAAACTCACCCAGCTTCTTCCCCTGCAAACCGGAACCGGCAAGAACGGGCCCTGGAAAAAACAGGACATTATCGTTGAAACAGACGCCACGTATCCCAAGAAAATCTGTATTTCCATCTGGGGTGATAAAATAGATACGGGCCAGCTTCAACCCGGCAATATGCTGAAAATTGATTTTGACGTGGAAAGCCGTGAATTCAATAGCCGCTGGTACACGGA
>DHWT01000329.1:8272-8746 GCA_002413325.1 Chitinophagaceae bacterium UBA5175
TTTTAAGCTTACCAGCCATTTATCCACGCTCCTTTGCATACCCCGGGTTTCCTTTACTAACGACTACTGATTCACACGATCCTACCTGCCGACCCTTACAAAATTTATTGCAACTTTTTCTCCATTTACCGGTCTGATCAACTACGTGAACCATACGATTGGAAATAGTCCGGATGACAAAAACCTCGTTAACCGGGTTTTGCGCGGAGATACCCGTGCTTTCGGGATCATTGTAAAGAACACCGAAAACCTCGTTGCGGGGATTGTATTCAAAATGATCCCGGTGGCGGAAGACCGCAGAGACCTGGCGCAGGATATTTACCTGAAAGCATTTCATAACCTGGCTGGTTTTCAATTGCAGTGCAAGCTCTCTACCTGGATTGCGCGGATTGCGTATAACAGCTGCCTGTCCTAGATAGAAAAGAAAAAATTCGTTTTGCCCGGCAACCTGCATGAATCTGGTAACGGGCATGT
>DHWT01000104.1:0-1448 GCA_002413325.1 Chitinophagaceae bacterium UBA5175
GCATTTTCAGCGTCTATTTCATTTTGGGGTATGGCAAAATATTCATTAACCCCTTTCGTAAATACCGCTGAATTATTGACTAAATAAAATGAGTTCCTGTTTTTTTCAACGGCAACATAAGCATTCAGGGTTATTGCCATCGAGCCGGTGCCATTGTCGTATCTGGCGAGGTCGAAGAAACGCTGACCTTCCATGGCAAGCTCCAGCCTTCTTTCCATTTGAATGGCGTTGATTGCATAAGCCTGGCCCTGCGCACTAAAAGCGCCGGGAGGATATGGATTTACCGCATATTTATCACCGGGTGTGGTTTGCGGGGAATACGTGCTGTTATTCGCGTCATAAGCGGCATTCAAATAAACAAAACCATTTGGATTGGCAGCCCGCTGGCGAACTATATTTACATAGGTTTCAGCCTGGTCAAGGCTTCCTATCTGCGCCTCGCATTCTGCATCCCAAAGTAAAACATCCGCAAAACGGCAAAGGGTTATATTGTTCGCAGCCACTTCTGCAGCGCCCCAGAATACGGTTTCGGTAGAAGAATAGGTTCCCTGCTGACTTTTTGCATAAGAAGTCTTCTTAGGAACGAAAACCCCGTCATTTACCAGGTCGCGAACCCAGGTAGAATCAATAATTCCCCAATCGAAATAGGGTTCGCCCGGTCTGCCGGCGACCCAGTCCAGACGGGGATCCACCGTGCCGGTCCAGGGATTGCCGGCTCCGCTCACCAGGGGGGCATTGTTATAGCTTCCGTCCAGGAAAGGAAGCCCGTTTACATCGGTTTTATAGGCCTGCACCAGGTTCCAGGAAGGATTGTTGAACCCGCAACATCCGGGACCATGGTTGTAGGGAAAATTGAGCTCATCCCCTGTATTGCCATTCCCGCCATTGGTGGCAATCGCGGAACCGTCGTTTACCGAAGTCTGACAGGCAAAAACACTTTCAGCACTGTTCTTCTGGGCAGGGTTAAAACTGCTTTGATAAACAGGGTTCAGCGCATAATGGGTACCATTGGAAGTGGTTCCAAATTGAATAACTGAATCCAATAATCGTTTTGCAGAATCATATTTGTGCTGGTACATATAGGCTTTTGCCAGGAAAGCCATGGCAGCCCATTTATTTACCCTGCCGATATTGGGTTGGGTGACAGGCAGGTGATCTGAGGCATACCTTAAATCTGCGGTGATATCCGGCCATATGTCAATGTACTGGCCGTTTATGTAATTAGGAACATTCAGGTTGCCATTTACATAAGAAATGTTTTCATCCACATATGGAAAACTATTCCACATTTTTTTTCCTTCAAAATGATAGAAACCGCGCAGGAACCTGGCCTCAGCCGTATATTCAACCGTGTCGGCCGGCGAAATTCCCTGGGAGAGACGAAGCGTGCGGATTACATCGTTCGACCGTTGAATACCCGTGTAAAGAACCACCCACCTCTGATCCAG
>DHWT01000104.1:1758-5892 GCA_002413325.1 Chitinophagaceae bacterium UBA5175
TCGGGCTGGTCAGAAGGGCTGGAACCCTTGTATGAATCATCTGCGGCTTCGCTTCCATAAACATAATTAGAGGCTGCACTTCCATTTCCAAGGTTTTGACCGGGCACATTTTCTCCGGACAACAGCGTATACGCTCCGATTAACAGTCCCTGGACTCCGGAATTATTATTCACGTTTGAGGCGAGCAGGGACCCCTGCGGCTCCAGATTTAATTGTTTATTACACGCATATATAATGATCGAAAGCATCACCATAGACACAGGGAGGATCCAGTTTAATAATTTTTTCATATAAATCTTATTTTATAAATAAACTAATGAATTGTAATATTTACACCCACGTTATATGATTTCTGATTATTCGGGTATACCCCATTATCATAACCAAATACGGTATTGGAACCCGGATTTAATTCCGGATCCAATCCTGAATAATTGGTGACTGTAAACAGGTTCGTCGCCTGAACATAAACCCTGAACCTGTCAAAATGCAAACGCTTCAGCGCGCTGGAAACGATCGTGTAGCCGATCGTCAGGTTCCTGCACCTGAGAAAGGATCCGCTTTCCATGGTATAGGAATTAAATGCACCTGAATTACTGAAATTGGCGCTTTTTTCAAGCAGCGGGACATTGGTTCCCGGATTGGCAACCTGAGCCGTCGGGTCATTGATGTTCGTCGGCTGACCGTTTGAACCAATCAGCCTGGCTGAATTGACAGCCACATTGGTACTGATCTGGTTACCAAATCCCTGAGGAAAATCGGTTGACGACTTCACATTGTTTATAATATCGTTTCCGACCTGTGTATAAAAGAACGTGTATAAATCAAAGTTTTTATAATTCACCGAAATATTTAACCCCGCAGTGAATTTAGGATTTGGATTACCAAAGAATGTTCTGTCATTACCATCAATCTTTCCGTCATGATTTACATCTGCGTATTTAAACCGGCCCGGAGCAGCGTTTTGCTGCGTTGGAGATTTTTGAACGTCAGTATAATTCTGGAACAAACCAATCACCTGGTAGCCAAAAAATGCACCCAGCGGCTGCCCGGGCTGTATCCTGGAAGTAACTGTTTGTGCGCCTGTGGGCTGATTGATGTATAAAGTACCCGGGGGAAGGCTGACAACGATATTCTTGTAAGAAGTGAACGTACCGGTTATGTCGAAACTTAAATCACTGCGAATCCTCCCGTGATAGGTAAGTGACAGGTCAATACCGGTATTTTGAACATTTCCTGAATTCAGAAAGGGATCCAGTGTTCCTCCATTGGTCCCCGGCGCTGCCGGAATAAATAATAGCCCGCTGATCAGTTTTTTATACCAGTCAAAACTAAAATCAATTTTATTTTTTATAATGGTTGCGTCAAAACCAACATCGGTTATAATATCCTGTTCCCAGGTCGTATTGGGGTTGCCATACTGGCTTACATAAAGTCCCGCTGCAGGACTGTGGCTCGTACCATTGATATCATAATAAGACTGGTTGATCTGCTGCCCGTATAAAGTGTATGCGTTGGTCGGGTTGATATTGCTGATGGACCCCAGCTTACCCCAGCTCCCGCGTATCTTGAGCTGATCCATCCAGCTTATATTTCTCATAAAAGATTCCTGTGAAATCATCCAGCCTGCTGAAACGGATGGGAAATTTCCATATCGCTGGGAAGGATCAAACACGGAAGAACCATCTCTTCGAATGGTGGCACTCAGATAATATTTCTGGTCAAAATTATAATCCAGTCTGGCAAACAGGGAAAATATGGCCTGCTGATAGGGCGTTTGAATGCCATTATCCCCAACAATACCTGAATTATTGGTTTGGGTGGAAGCCTGTCCGAAATTCAGCGTCCAGAGATTCGGGGACACCGTTAAATTGCTTGAATCAGTAATATAGTAATTGCCCCGGGTTGCATTAACCCCTCTGCCGGTATTATAAATATATTCGGTACCGCCGATTATGTTAAAACTGTGTTTGTCAATTTTGTTATTATAATTTAATGTATTGGTCCAAATCATACTGGAATTCGAACCATATGTTTCTGTATACAGGTTGGCAGCTTTATTATTTTCAGCATTTTCATAAGGTGTGGTAACAAATCCATTGTAATAGTAATTGTCAAATGTTCCGCCTGCACTGGTACGGATTGTAAAGTGTTTCAGGAAATCTGCTTCGGCAAACACGTTACCAACAACCTGATAATCCTGGTTGACATTATTTGCCTGGCGGTCCTGGATGGCCACCGGGTTGGATGCGTTTCCAAGTCCCTGTGAAATACCGCCGGCATAATTGCCCATGATATCATAAATGGGAACAATATTGGGAAGCTGATAAGCGGCGTTTATGGAATTGGTGGAATTCACTCCCGGCGCATTCAGATAGCCGGGATTGGTCTTGTATAAAACATAGGCATTTTCCCCGACATGGATATGGTCATCAGCCAGGCTGAAATTCGTATTGATCCTGACGGAGTAACGTTGCAAACTGGTTTCAATCAGGGTACCCTGCTGGTCCAGGTAATTAAATGACATAAAATAGGATGATTTGCCGGTACCGCCACTTACTGACAGATTATGATCCATGATCATTGCCGGCTTGAATATGTCATTGAACCAGTTATTACCATTCTGGGCAGCCATGGTAATATGATTGGTATAGAGATTATAGTCGGCCGGGGATGTATTGGGAGCACCCTGGGGTGCACCGGTTGGTGTTATATAATAAGGCACCACAGGTGTTGGCCCGTTCCCGTACTGCGGATCACTGGGAGTAAGTCCGTCATTAAAATATTGCGCCCATTTGGCCTCTCCGGTCTGCGTTGGGGAGGCAAGGTCCCAGCTTTTACTTAATGGCTGCTGACTGCCAATAAAGCCGTCATACGAAATTTTTACAGGGCCCGTACCTCTTTTGGTAGTAATCACAATGATACCATTGGAACCACGTACACCATAAATAGCCGCTCCGCCTGCATCCTTTAAGACCTGGATAGATTGAATATCATTTGCATTGATATCATGCATGCTTCCCGGCACCCCGTCTATCAGTACCAGTGGCGCGGAATTTCCGGAAGAGGTGACACCCCGGATCTGAACCACCGAAGCACCACCCGGCGCACCGGTTGTGTTAACGGTCACACCCGAAGCCTGTCCCTGCAGCAAGGCTTCCGTACTTCCTGAGATGGTCTGTTTCATGTCAGACACATTCACAATGGAGACCGCCCCGGTAATATCTTTCTTTCTCTGGGAAGTATATCCTGTCACGACCACTTCGTTCAGGCCTCCGGTGGAAATTGCCAACTGGATTTCACCGAGGTCGTTCTTCCCTTCAACCGGTATCTGTGCATTCTCAAATCCGACCGAAGTGATCTCCAGCACATTGTTGTTCCTGGGAACTGAAATGTGAAAAGCTCCATAGGAATCCGTTTGAGTCGCGATTACAGTCCCTTTTACCAGCACGGTAGCATTGGCAACCGGCTGCTGATTGGTTTTGTTAATCACTTTTCCGGTAATTGTCCTTTGGGCAAATGCAGTGCATGAAAACAGGAGAATCCCCATCAACATGCAACTCATTTTATTGAGCCCGGTTTTTTTCTTTGGCATAAGCAATTATTGATTTAGTAATTATTAAAAAGAATTCTCCCTGATAAATCCTGTTTTGATAAACGCTTCGTCATTGTGATCATCCTGGTGACACACCAGCAAAAAAGCATCGGTATTTGAAATCAATTCTTCTGGCTCTTATACCGTTCAGTTTACATTTTTTACAAAGTCCCGGAGACCGGTTTAAAAATCGCATATAAGAAAGGCCCGTCCCGCTGAACAGGGACGGGGCCCGTTCTCCTTGCTTAACCATAAACCACGAACTGCTGAACCAGTTAAATCCCCGATTTTATGAATACCACCTGATCATACCTGTTACCGTTTTATAATCATTGATCCGAATTACTAACAAAGGCGATCCGCTTGCTGTCCGGTGACCAGGATGGGGCATTCAGCGTTCCCTGTCCGCCGTATAAATATGCCAGCACCCTGGGAGCGCCACCTGCTGCCGGCATCAACCGGAGCATGACCCGCTGATAAGAAGGATGCGTATTGGGTTCAATGTCAGTCGGGAAGGAAATAAACACAATCCATTTCCC
>DHWT01000104.1:6201-10830 GCA_002413325.1 Chitinophagaceae bacterium UBA5175
ACCTGATCCATCCGGTTTCATGCGCCAGATTTGCATGGTGCCCGTTGGATTCGCATTGTAATAAATATATTTCCCGTCAGGAGTAAATTCGGGGCCGTCCACATGTCCCCTGGTATTGAAGGTGAGCTGTATTTCCTTTCCGCCGTTTATACTGACCTTGTAGAGGTTATAGATATTCGTTCCGCGCTGTGCCACAAAACAGACTTCCTTATTGTCCGGATTCCAGCCATGCCAGTAGGAAGGCGTCTGTTCTGTTAACAGGCGTGGCTCACCGCCGGTAAGCGGAAGCACATATACGGAGGAACCGCCCCCGGGCAGACCGTCGCGTGAATTACTGATGGCCAGCATTTTCCCGTCGAATGAGATTCCATGATCATTATTAATTTTCGATGCGGTCCCGGTATTTAATTTTTCCGGCACCCCCCCTTCCACCGGGATCGTATACAATGAACCGTGATCATTGAACAATAATTTTTTCCCGTCGGGCATAAAGTTGGGCGCTTCAAACCGACCCTTTGACTCGTATATCACTTTCCGGTTTCCATCCGCCACATCGAGGATTTCAAGCCGGCTGCCCATCACTTCTTTCGGTGGAGGCTTCACCATTAAAGGATTGGGATAGTAAGGGTTTTCCACAGGATGATCGATGCGGACATTCCATACGCGGGCAGATACCAGGGCATTGGAATCATGCGCGCAGATATAGATTCCGGCCAGCACCGTGTCCTGCAAATCCTTCAAATCGTGTTTACCAACCAACTGGAGCGGCTCACCCGGATGGGCCATGCGCATGATCAGTGTTTTACCCCTGCGTTCGAGCTGCATGGTTTGCAAACCTCTTTTCGGAGAAAAAACCTCACCCTGGGGATCCTGCATGAAGGCGCCTTTCATTTCACGCCACTGCAAAGCGACCAACCCGTCAATATGGGAACAGGCATTCATGCTGACGGCATCAGCAGCAACCGATTCCCGGACCATCCATCCGATCTTGCGATGACCTATGGCTCCTGATGTATCACCAGTGAATGCGAAATCGGCGGTGAGAATAAAATCGCCGGATAATTTTTTATAGGTGAAATGGAACTGGTCTTCGTTAAACCAGATATTCGCACCCGAGCCGCTGATGGTATAGCTCTGGGACGCTGCATCGTAAGTGGAGGATCCGGCATGTTTCACATATCCGATATCCTGCTGATAATCAAAAATCCCAACAGGATTATTCTGAGAGAATCCGGGCAGATAAAAAAATGAGATCAATGCGATGATGGCAGGTGTACATTTCATAAGCAGAATCGTTTCGTCAAATCTATTCTGCTATGCCTCCTTTCCAATATTTTTCACTACATCAATACCACATCAACTTCTCAAAATCCCGATTATCAGCCTGAAATGATACTTCATTAATACATCATGCCGGGGAAAACAATTTATATGCTTCAAAATTTCAGGGAAGAGATTTAATTAAAGGCCATTTACATTCCATCCATCCATTTTCAGCGTGGGTTTATTTCCGGATAAAGCAACGGGACAACTTACCGTTACAATTATTTTTTCCCCGGGAGCCAGCGAAAAATAGTTGGCAGACCAGAAACTGGGCATAATCTCTTCCCCTTCATTCCATAATTGCGGGTTAATAAAAAAGGCCAGCTCCCCGGACGGGTTGCTGAATTCATAAGTCCGTCTATTTTCATGCAGGGACGTGGTTTCTGTTTTAATCAGCCGGGCCTGCACCCGGGCAGCAGGCATCCGCTTCAGAGAGTTGAAATCATGGTCCCTGCTCAGCCAGTATACATTATGGGAAACGGCATGTCCTGCAGCATCCGTCAGGTTTAAAACCAGGAAATATATTCCGGACCTGCCCTGAAGCTCATGATTCAGTGTCAATACCTGCTTCACCGTGGTGGCACCGATATCCAGCAGATCCGACTTTTTATAAACGGATTTCCCTTCAAGGGAAAATAATTCCACCTGGTATCGCAACCGGGTTCTGGATACATAACTTCTGTTCACCACAACAATGGCTGAATCATCTTCATTCATTTGCACATGAACGGGTTCGCAGGCATTCTGCATAAAATAATACCCTGCATTAGGTTCCAGATACCAGTCGTAGATCTGCCAGATCACGCTTGGAAATGCGGCATTCAGCTTCCACAGCATGACGCCGCCGGTTTCATTTAATTTATGACCTGCCGCTTCAAAAATTGCGCGGTATCCTGAGCCATTCAGGAGCTGCATTTTGAGAGAAAAATCTTTCAGGTTTTCCGGTTTGCCAAAACGGCTGACCATAGTATTGTAATAAATATCATATTTACCGTTACCGGAACAGGCATCATGATACCCCCAGGTATTATTCAATGGATACGGAAGGCTGCTGTCGGGAACGAGGTCCGGAATGATTTTAACCAGTGAATTAAAAGGTGGTTGCGAAGGCAGGCCGGTTTCATCTTTGAAAACCCAGTCCCTTCCCTTGTCCACCAGTGAAAAATATTGCTGTTCACCGACCCAGGCATATGGCCCGCCGCTGTATACACCGGCCGGCTGGTCATCAGGCCAGGAACCTTTCCAGGAAGCTGGTGCTTTTGAAAATCCGGAAGAACAGGGAATAAAAGGCCTCGTGCCATCCAGACTGGCTACTGCATCCCGCATGCCATTATATAATTCTTCCCGGGCATGTCCCTCATTGCCTCCGGTCCATACCAGCAGGCTCGGATGGTTCCGGATTCTGTAAATGGTGCTCTCCACATTGTCCAGGAATACATGTGTTTCCAGGGGCCATTCTGCCGATCCCTTGAATCCGCCATTTGTATCTCCAGTGATCCAGAAGTCCTGCCATACCAGCAAACCGTACCGGTCCGCCCCGTCATAAAAATCATCGGTCTCTCCCAGCCCGCCGCCCCAGATCCTCACCAGGTTTACGTTTGCGTTGCGGCAAAGATGCAGTTCGTAATCGTACCGGAGTGAATCGCGGTTCAGCATCATGTCGGGAACCCAGGCGCCTCCCACCAGGTGGACTCTTTTCCCATTCACATAAAAATCCCGCCGCACCCATCCGTTCACCATTACTGTTTTGGAAGAAACCGTACGGATGCCGAATACAAAAGAAGTGTCGTCGGATATCTTACCCCTGCTGCTGTACCGGATATGGATCCGGTATAAATTCGGATGCCCATACCCGTTAGGCCACCAGAGTACGGGATGATGCACCCTCAGAGCAGGGAATTCCCGGTCATCCAGGTGTATTTCCTGGTCGCCCGCACCCGCCGGGCTTACCTGTTTTGTTATTTCCAGTCCGCCGCCCTTAAAATTTTCAGGTGTTATGTTTATATACAGCGTACCCTCCTGCTTTTCATCCGTCGCATGATTCAGCGTCAGGTCAAGACGGATCTGCGCCAGGCCGGTATCGGGCAAATTCGGGAGGGTTGTGATCACCCGGGGTCTTGTGATGATGACGGATCCGGTGGTGCGCAGGTAAACCGGTTGCCAGATCCCCATATTCCGGTCGCGTACTTCCGGAATCCAGTCCCAGCCAACTGAACTGAGCATGGTTACATTCTTACCGATATCCCCGTTAGGTCCCCCGTTATCATAAAAATCTCCCAGTGCATTCAGTTGCGGATGGGAAGGCAGTCCGGGATCATCCAGGGGATATATTTTTACGGCGAGCACATTTTGTTTTCCGGTAAGGATCTGCCGGCTGACATTGAAACTATATTCTGCAAACATACCCACCATCCGGGCGGAATCAGCCACCAGTGAACCATTCAGCCAGACTTCCGCCCGGTAATTGATGCCTTTGAAAATCAGTTGAAACCGCTTTCCTGCATCCGAAACCGGAACAGTGAAAAAACTCCGGTACCAGTAGGGTTTTTTCCAGGGATTCGGTTCGTTGGGCAGGAAACTGTATTGTTCCAGGTGGTATTGGTGATTGAATGAATCGGAAGCGTCCGGGATCAGCATATTATTCATTCCATTGTATGGATCAGCGTAAATCTTGTTCTGCACCAGTCCGCTCAGGACCGTACACGGAACATGTACCGGGAACCAGTAGTCCCGGCCTTCATAACCCGGCGAAGAGAGTTCCGGACCCGTTGATTTTACTACTGATGACGATTGAAGAAAAAACCGGCTCAGTTTTACCTGTTTCACCGGATTCGTCTGCGCTGCAACCAGGGCTGGCAGGAAAAATAAAACAGAACAAATCGTCCGGATGGATTTCATATGAAGCATTTAAAAAGTAATAAACCCATTTTGGATATCCCGGGCAGGAGCAGACCACCGGCACCTGCAAGGGCTGCTTCCTCAATACAAGAACGTCTGGTTTTCTTATAACCGTTCCAAAAAATAAATAACCCGTTTGTTCTCTTTACTTTCCACTCATATCCGAATTGCTGACAAATGCGACCCTTTTGCTGTCGGGCGACCAGGAGGGTGTGTTGATGGAACCCTGCCCGCCATAAAAATAAGCGATTACTTTTACCGGTCCGCCACCGACAGGCATCAAACGAAGATAGACATGCTTGTAAGGGGGATGTATGCCGGGTTGCACTTCTTCTTTGAGGAAGGAAATAAAAACGATCCATTTCCCATCCGGTGAAACATGTGCAAACCAGTTGTTGAATTCATCGC
>DHWT01000104.1:11214-14248 GCA_002413325.1 Chitinophagaceae bacterium UBA5175
AGTCCCTTACTGTCGGTCAGGCGGACTTCCTGGCCACCGGTTGCCGGAATTTTATAAACATCAAATTCTCCATTCCTTTCACCACAGAACAGGAGCGTATTTCCGTCTGGCGACCAACCATGGAAGTAGGAAGGTCCCCTGGGTGTGATTTGTTTTGGCGTTCCGCCGGCCAGCGGCACCGTATAAATAATGGATCCGCCCAGGGATCTTACAGTACTGCTCAGCCCCAGCATGGATCCGTCAAATGAAAGCACGTGGTCGTTGTTATTATTGGTAACCGTACCGGTATTGATGGGGGAAACTGTTTTGGAAGCCAGGTCCATGCGGTATATAAGGCCTTTGTAATCGTTAAACACCAGGCTTTTCCCATCCACCGTCCAGTTCGGCGCCTGGATGGAATAAGGAACCGAATAAATAATATCCCTTTCCCCGGATGCGACTTCCAGTAATTCCAGGTTGCTGCCCAGGGTCATTGGGGTTGACTGATCCGACACCCCTTTGAAAGGGACTACGATACGCACGTTACTGAATACACCTGTTTCAACGACATCCGCATTATGCGAACCCACAAATAAACCGACATATACTTCATCTCCCAGGTCGATATTTGAAATGGTGTCGACCGTATAGGGTTCCCCATAAATTGCCGCGCGCATGATATACATGTTTCCCCTGCGTTCCAGTTCAATGATATTGGCCTTCGTAATTTTTGCTTTGATTTCTTCAGTTTGAGCACCGGCCGTCCGGCGAAACTGGAGCGAAGTCAGACCATCCCCGTGCTCCACCGTATTCACGTGGGCTGAATTGCCATCCAGGGATTTACGGACCATGACGCCCACTTTCCTGTGATAGTTTACCCAGTTTCCCAGGAATTCGGCCCGGGCAGTAATGATAAAATCTCCATTCATCTTCTTCCATACAAATTGAAATTCATCGTGATCGGCCCAGACATTATATCCGGCACCCGAAATGACGTACTGCCCCGTTCCGGGAATAAAGGTAGCGGACCCGGGTTTAACATTTGTCCCGATATCTGTATGTCCTTCGAAAATACCCAACGGATTTTGCTGGCTGAATGCACTAAAAGAAAACAGGATCCCAAAAATGGCAAACATCTGCTTCATTAAAAAAGATTGAAATAGGTGAAAAAATTGCTGGCCGGTGAAATTAAATCCGGATAGATGAAAGATACGTTTTCCAGCTACTTCAATACTACTTCAGCCTGAAAAATAAACGAAAATCCTGCAGGGCGACTACATCATCACTACATCATGTAAAATTTCTAAACGGGATTATGACGACCGGGACTGAGGGGGCGTTCCGGATGATACTTTTGATGGCGTTTCCCCTTATTTTTGATTTCGATTGAATTGAATATGAGAAGGATCCTTATTTTTTTCCTTTCCTGTCTGGCAGCTGCCTCTAAGGCCCAGAATCCCATCGGTATCCCGGATATCATTAACTACTACAACAGCAGTTATGGGGCAGGCGCGGAAAACAGGAGCATCGTTGAGGACCAGAACGGGGTGATGTATTTTGCGAATCTTGAAGGTCTGCTCAGTTTCGATGGGTCTACCTGGAAATTATACTCGCTTCCGAATAAGTCCATCGTACGGTCTTTGGCGATGGGGAAAGACAACCGGATTTATGCCGGCGGACAGGATGATTTCGGATATTTCTCTCCCGACCGGAATGGCAAACTGGTATTCACCTCCCTGAAACCCCTGTTATCCAAAAAGAACTATTCATTTACCGATATCTGGAATATTGTTACGATGGGAAACGATGTTTTCTTCCGGTCGAAGGAAAGTATATTTCAGTACAACAGCAATTCCATTACCGTTTACCCTGCTCCTTCGGAATGGGCCTTTCTCGGACTGGGTAATAATACCCTGATTGCCCAGGACCTGAAAAACGGGCTCATGAAATTCAATAACGGATTGTGGATCAGTTACCCGGATAAAACGCCACTTCCACCGGGATTCATCGTTTCATCGATGTTCTCCTTTGGCAGCGACAGCAGTTTTCTGACCACGATCACTTCGGGTTTTTTTGTTTTATCGAAAGACAAACTCACTCCCTTCCGGTTCAGCGGATTTAATCCCTTACAGAACCAGCGCATACTGACGGCGATCCCTGTGACGCGCGACTGGATTGCTGTCGGCACCAACCTGAACGGCTGCTATGTGATCAATAAACAAGGGGAAGTGATTCAGAATCTCTCCCGTAAGGAAGGTTTGCAACTCAACAATATCCTTACGCTTTTCCTGGATAAGGATAATAATCTCTGGCTTGGACTCGACGACGGCATTGATTTCATAGCGTACAACAATGCCATCAAACATATCTATCCGGAAAAATTCAATGAAGGCAAAGGTTACACTTCCCTGATTTACCAGGATACCCTGTACCTGGGTACATCCAACGGGTTTTATAAAGTGCCCCTAGGTGAAAAAACAGACCTCAGTTTTGTGGACGGCGATTTTACCCCCCTTCCCTATACAAAGGGTTCTTCCTGGTGCCTGGCCAATATCAATGGGGAATTATTATTGGGACACCACGACGGGGGATATGCTTTACGCGCCGGGCAGCCGGTGCCATTGAATTCGAGGGCGGGTTATCACAGTTTCATTCCTTTTTATAATGTATTGCCTTCCAAAATTGTGCTGGCGGGAACTGAGTCCGGGCTGGATGTACTGGAATGGAATCATAACCAGTTTGTTTCAAAGGGAAATATTCCCGGTTTTAATGAATATTCCCAGTTTGTGGCCATAGATAATAACAATATCATCTGGGTGGGCCATCCCTACCGGGGCGTGTATAAAATTGATCTTCACCCCGGTGGGCCGGCATCCGTACATTTATACACCGAAGAAAACGGCCTGCCCTCATCGGTAAAAAATCAGCTATTCAAAATCTTAAACCGGATCGTGGTGGCGACGGAAAAAGGAATTTATGAATACGATCCCAAAACGGACGGTTTCGAGCCATCTCCCTACTTCGCCGGATTTTTCGGCAACCGGAATATCCGCTA
>DHWT01000104.1:14605-15176 GCA_002413325.1 Chitinophagaceae bacterium UBA5175
GAACTGAATGGCAAAATGGTCAGCGGCCGGGAGAATGTATATCCTTATAACAATTCCAATATCCTGGTGGGATCCGAAAAGGGATTTTATCATATCAATTATGAGGCTTATAAAAAGAACCGGTACGGGCTGGAGGTCATGATCCGCTCCGTAAAAGCTTTTGGCCATGGGGACAGCCTTTTGTTTGGCGGCTATTTTGGTCAGATTAACCAGCCCATGATCCAGCCAAATACAGCCATTCCCCGTGTCAGCAGTAATATGAATTCCCTGCATTTCGAATACTCGGCACCGGTATATGCCCAGCAGTCGAATGTTCAGTACAGCTATATGCTGAATGGCTTTGACAGGTACTGGTCTGAATGGTCAAAAAAATTCGAAAAGGAATATACCAACCTGCCCCCGGGTAAATATGAATTCCAGGTGAAGGCAAAGAATAACCTGGGGAATGAGTCTGCCGTAAAAATTTACAGCTTCGTCGTTTTACCTCCCTGGTACCAGACAACCTGGGCCTATCTCACCTATGTGCTGATTTTAGGCGGAATCATTTACCTGATATTCAGCTGGCAAAAAC
>DHWT01000255.1 GCA_002413325.1 Chitinophagaceae bacterium UBA5175
TACAGTACGCCGGAAGATATGCTCAAGTGGGATGCCGCCCTGCGGGGAGGTGTTTTGTTTAAGCAGACCACGCTCGACAGTGCTTATACCCCTTACAGTCTGGAAAAACCGGGCAAACGCAATTATGGTTTGGGTTGGCGTATGATCGTTTTTCCCGGAGGTAAAAAACTGATTTATCACAATGGCTGGTGGCATGGAAACCGCACCGTATTCATCCGCATGATGGATGAAAATGCAACCATTATCGCCCTCTGTAATAACGACAATAAAAAAGTCTATTCTGCCAAGAAACTCTGCGATGTATTCGGAAACTACCAGCAGTCCCACGAAAACTTTGATGAACCGGATAATGATCCGGAAGGAAGGGGCGGCGAAAAGCGATGAGGTATCCTGGTTCCTTTATCGTAGGCCTCCGACTTTAAGCTTTGGGCTTTGGGCTTTCAGCGTCTTACCTTTGCAGTCATGAAACTGCTCAAGCCTTATTTATCCGGCTTCCATGCTTCTTACTCCGTTTTTGATAAAGCAACAGCGCATTCCCTGTATAAACCAAGAGATCCTTTGGCCCACAAAGGTCATTTCGGACATGCTTTACTGCTGGCAGGAAGTTATGGTAAAATCGGCGCCGCCGTACTGTCGGCAAAAGCCTGTTTATCGGCCGGCGCAGGACTGCTCACAGCCTTACTGCCTGCCAGCGGATATGAGATCATGCAAACCTCCCTTCCGGAGGCCATGGTGCTTTCGGACGAAAATCAATTCCATCTGACTACCTATCCTTCAAATCCTGAAATATTCCAGGCGGCCGGTATGGGCCCGGGTATCGGCACTCATGAAGAAACCGCCCTCATGTTAAAGGAGTTTTTAAAGAATTTTCATCAGCCCCTGGTCTTGGATGCCGATGCATTGAATATTATCAGCAGTTCACCGGAACTTTTATCACTGCTCAGGCCCAATACCATCCTGACGCCTCACCCAAAAGAGTTTGACCGGTTATTCGGATCCAGCACCCATGATCCGTCCCGATTTGAAAAGGCAAAGAAAATGGCCATTCAATTCCGGATCATTATTATTTTGAAAGGGCATTTCACGGGCGTATTTAAACCGGATGGTACGATTTCATTTAATACAAGCGGCAATGCAGGCATGGCCAAAGGGGGAAGCGGGGATGTACTCACCGGGATCATTACGGCCCTCCTGGCCCAGTCCTACGCGCCCGATACCGCCGCGGCCTTAGGTGTTTATCTTCACGGATATGCCGGTGACCTCGCTGCACGGCTTTATTCTGAAGAAGCCATGCTCTCTACAGATTTGATTCAGTGCCTGGGTAAGACCTTTCTGGAATGGAAGGCGGCTTCTGCAGTCCAATAATCGTCACCCCGGATAAAAAACCACCACCGTTCTATAATTCATTCAAATAAAAATAAATTTTCGATATGTTATTTGATCCCCTGGAAGTCAGAAGTATCCGGTTCAAAAACCGAATTGCCATTTCTCCCATGTGCCAGTATTCCTCAGTAGATGGGTTTGCAAACGACTGGCATCTCGTTCACCTGGGAAGCCGGGCTGCAGGCGGAGCTGCACTGGTCATACAGGAAGCAACGTCCGTCTCGCCACGCGGCCGGATCTCTCCCGATGATATGGGCCTCTGGAAGGATGACCACATTGAGCCGCTTCAGAGAATTACCCGTTTTATAAAAAAGCAGGGATCCGTCCCCGGCATTCAACTGGCACATGCAGGAAGAAAAGCGAGTACCCGGTCACCATGGAAGGGCGGAGATGTTTTAGATATTTCCGCCGGCGGCTGGATTACACAAGCCCCATCAGCCATTCCCTTTCGCGACACAGATCCTGTTCCGCAAGCCATGTCAGCATCTGATATCCTGCAATTGCGTGAAGATTTTAAAGCAGCAGCCCGCAGGGCACTCACAGCGGGTTTTGAACTGATCGAAATTCATGGGGCCCACGGATACCTGCTCCATAGTTTTCTTTCCCCGCTTAGCAATCAGCGAACAGATGCATATGGTGGTTCCCTTGAAAACCGCACCCGGCTGGTAAGGGAAATTGCAGCAGATATCCGGACCATCTGGCCCGGGAACCTGCCTCTTTTCCTGCGTATTTCCGCAACAGATTATGCAGACGGGGGCTGGGATCTCGAATCTTCCGTGCATCTGGCAGAGATGGTAAAACCCCTGGGAGTCGATCTGATAGATACCTCTTCTGGAGGACTCGTTCCGCATGTAAAGATCCCCCTCGGCCCCGGATACCAGGTCCCGTTTGCCGAAGCGATCCGGAAAAAAACCAGCATACTCACCGGAGCCGTCGGCCTCATTACAAATGCCGTACAGGCGAATGAAATAATACAATCCGGTAAGGCCGACCTGGTTTTGATAGCAAGAGAATCTTTAAGAAATCCGAATTTCCCATTGACAGCAGCAAAAGAACTCGGTAAAGAAATAAACTGGCCTCCGCAGTATTTACGCGCGAAACAGGCTTAACGCTGAACTCATTACTCATCACTCATAACTCATCACTCATATTTCATAACCCGGCACACAAATTTTCAGGCAGTCTGCATATTTTCTGCCAGGGGAAGTGTAAATGAGAAAACACTGCCTTTTCCCGGATCACTTTCAATTTCAAGGACCCCCCCGTTCCTGCCAAGAAAATCCTTACACAGCATAAGACCCAGCCCGGTGCCGTTTTCCTTCGCCGTACCCTGGGTACTGTAATAACTATTTTCCTGGATCCGTGCCAGGGTTTCCGGGTCCATCCCGATTCCGTTATCAATAACGGAAACCCGGCAAAAAGGGGATTCATTTTTCAGTCTTATAATAATCGCTCCGTTTTCAGGCGTAAACTTAATGGCATTTGAAAGAAGGTTCCTCAAAACCAGGTTCACCATATCCTTATCTGCAAATACCCGGAATGATTCATCCATCTCCCGCGTGATCGAAATTTTCTTGGTGGCTGCCTGCAGATGATGCACATGTATGGATTCATCTGAAATTTCAGCCATGTCCAGTTCACCGGGTGAAATACCGGACGATTGCATCTGGCTCTTCACCCAGTGCAGGAGATTTTCCATGAGGCCGGTGGTATAGTTCAGGTCGGTAACCACATCGGGTATAATCGCTTTTATTTCTTTCCCGCTCATATTCAGCTGCTGCATGCTCCGGAACAGGTTACGCAGCGCATACATCGGTGTTTTCAAGTCGTGGGAGATCACCGAGAATAACTTGTTTTTCAGGGAATTCAATTCACTCAGTTCCGCAGCTTTCTGCTCGATTTCCGTCTTTTGTTTTTCTATTTTTTCATTCTTCTCCTGCAGGGCTTTATTGGTTGCCAGGATCCCGAACTGATACAGGTTGCTTTCCTTTTTTATCAGGAACAATGCATAAAATATGAATAAGATGGCCGTGATCTGGTTGAAGAGGTAAAGAAAGAAATTGGATGTATGTAACTGGTAATTGTATTCCTTATTAATGACCACCAGCACAAAATAACTCACCATCGAGAGTCCGACGGAAAATAACATCTGGCTGATCAGGGGCAGAAAAAAAACCGCCAGTATGCCGTTCAGAATAAAATAAAGTTCGACCCCCAGGTTCATTCCGCTCATATAAACGATGGATGTGACCAGGGGATACAGGATAAAATAGGTAATCATGCCAGCTTCATACCGGGAATAAAAGTTCAGGTATAAGACCACCAGGCTGACCCAGGCCGGCAGGCTGGCCACAACAAAAGAAGCTACCGGAAATTTATAATTTCCGAAAAAACAGATCAGGGGAACAACGATACCGGTGATAAATTGAAAGAAATTCAACTGATTGAATACACGCAGTTTTCCCCTTTCCAGTTCATCCATCGTCCGGGTAAATCCGAGGGATTTGATTTCTTCCAGAAAATGATGTGATTTTTGGGAGAATGCTTCCATCCGGTCCTGAATCGACCGGTTTTTTACCTGATAAAATAACTGCGGTAATTTTTCTTTCCAGTTGTTGAAAACGTGGCCAATATCAAATTTTCTGGGTTTCCCCTGAATAAAATCAGATTTACCGGCGCTTTTCATTTGAAGTCGATATTGGTCTTAAGGAACAACCAATTTAAACATTTATTGTGAATTGGGCAAATGCGGTAAGCTTAACACTTAACGCCTAATTAACACCTACCGCTTATATTGATGGTGCCTATATCAATTACCTGTTAAAAAAAAAAGCACCTGTCAGGTGCTTCAAAATATTTATAGTTCAGAAATCTTTATCGGTCTTTAGGCTTTCACCGGCACTTTTTCTTTCTTCTTCGCCTTTTTCAATGCAGCTTCAATACCCTTGCTCAGGTTATCAAAAGTCGGTTTGCCGTTAAACATCTCCCCATTAATAAAAAAAGCCGGAACCGTGGTTACCCCTTTCTGGATACCTTCCCTCAGATCACCCTGCACCTGCCAGCCATAAGTGGCATTGACCAGGTGGTCCAGGAATTTCTTATTGGAAATACCGGCCTCCCGGGAATGTAATTTCAGACTGGTCGTTCCCAGATTATGCCGGTTATGGAATAAAATATTATGCATTTCCCAGAATTTACCTTCCTGGGCAGCCGCAACAGCCGCTTCGCCGGCCTTCAGGCTGCGCTGGTGAATTTTGGTCAGCGGAAAATGCCTGAAATTGAAACGCACTTTCCCTTTGAATTCTTCCATGATCTTCTTAACCACCTCATGTGCTTTGGCACAATCTTCATTTTCATATTCCCCGAACTCCATCAGGGTAACCGGTGCTGTATCCGGACCAACAAATACATCTCTTGGTTCAATGATTTCAATGATCTCTTTCTTAAAAGCCATGATTTATATTCCTTTAAATTTTTCTGCTTTTCACTAATAACAGTTTTCCAGCAGGAAAGTTGAGTAAAAAGCCTCCATGTCAGACTAACTGGCAGGAGGCGGCTAAAAATAGGTATTTTAACTGAAAAACCTAGCTAATTTTACCAGGCCGGGCTGGATAATTATTTAGTTAACAACTTATTAAGACGCCATGCCCGATTTAGATTTTTCTTCCTGCTCATTCCGGAATACCACAAGACCGTCAAAAACGTCCACCAAAACCGGGTGCCTGTTATCAATTTCACCAGCTAAAATCTTTTTACTCAATGGGTTAACGATTTGCTTCTGGATCAGCCTTTTTAAAGGCCTTGCACCATATTGGGCATCATACCCGTTTTCTGCCAGATATTCCAGTGTGTAATCGGTAAACCTTACATCAATCCCGTTTTTTACCAGCATTTTCGCCAGGTTGTCCAGCTGAATCCGGATAATACCCTTTATTTCTGCTTTCAGGAGGGGTTGGAACATAATGACCTCATCCACCCGGTTCAGGAACT
>DHWT01000207.1:0-1734 GCA_002413325.1 Chitinophagaceae bacterium UBA5175
TCCCCTTCCGTGATGCTGGCATCTCCGAATGAACAAAGCACCAGGGGGTGGTTCTGTATTTTGCCGGCTGCTTCCAGGAAAGCAATTCCCTGCGCGACACCTGTGGCAGGAATGGCCTGCATACCGGTGGCGCTGCTCTGGTGCATGATGGTCGGTTTGTCGTTTCCCCTGTAATTCGGATGCGCATAATACGCTTTGCCGCCGGTGAACAGGTCGGTGCCTTTGGCCAGCAACTGGCGCATGAGGATTTCGGGTGAAAAGCCCAGGCCGAGCAACAGACTTTCGTCGCGGTAGTAAGGACTCAGGTAATCCTGGGGTTCAAGCTGAAAAGCAGTTGCCAGCTGAATGGCTTCATGGCCGGAAGATGTGGAATGTACGTATTTGCAGACGGACCGGTTTTGCTCATAGGTGGCAGCCATGGCCCGGGCCCTGCACATGTATTCAAAGGCTCTGAGTAAAATTCCGGCATCGTTCATGAAGTACGATTTGAGAGTTTGGGAATCGGGGAATTTTGGAATTTGGGAATTTTTTTTCTTTCATTCTCAAATTTTCAAATTTCCAAATTCTCAAATATTACTTGATTTCGAGGGAAAGCAGGCTTTCATCCTCGATAAAAGCCTCGAGCTCATCCCCTACTACACATTCACCCACACCCGCGGGTGTTCCGGTAAAAATGAGGTCACCGATATTTATAGAAAAGAATGTGGAAATATAAGCAACGATCTGGTCGAAATTATGCAGCATCAGGCTTGATTTCCCCTGCTGGACCAGTTCCTTATTTTTATACAGTCCGAAATTGATATCCTTTTTGTTTTTTATATTCTGGATCGGAATCCATTTTCCGACAGCGGCCGAATTGTCCCAGGCTTTTGCTTTTTCCCAGGGCAGTCCTTTTTCTTTCAGTTCATTCTGAATATCCCGGGCTGTAAAATCAATGCCCACGCTGATTGCATCGTAATATTTGGAAGCAAACCGTTCCTGTATATATTTTCCGTTTTTTGAAACGCGCAGCACGAGTTCACATTCATAGTGCAGTTCATTGGTAAACTCCGGATAATAAAAAGGAGTATGTGCCTGCAACAGGGCACTTTTCGGTTTCATGAAGATTACCGGTTCATCCGGCACTTCGTTATTGAGTTCAATGGCATGCGCAACGTAGTTGCGACCAACGCAGAATATTTTCATATTCGATTGAGGTTTTAAATAGAAGATTCTAATGAGTTCAAAAGGCCTGAAAAGGCATGGGTTTTGGTCATAGGAAGTGGAGGAGGCCAAGGGGCCGTAACGGAATTTGACTGCTAAAATAATGATTCCCAATTACAAATCATAGTGTTATCTCTATTTTGTTATAATCATTCATGGTCCGTTCCAGGCCCATCTGTATGAAACTTTCCACTACCTGGACGGCCTTGTCAATTTTGATTTTAACGAGCGGAATTTCTTCTTTCCGCCAGTTTCCCAATACGTATTCCACCTGCATGCCCCGGGGAAAATCATTCCCCACGCCATAGCGCAACCGGGGATATTTTTCAGTTTGCAGTTCTTCAAAAATACTCTTCAATCCATTATGCCCGGCATCTGTTCCATGCCCCCTGACCCGTAGCCTGGACAGGGGAAGCGCAATATCGTCGGTAATCACGAGCAGGCGTTCCAGCGGAATTTTCTTCTTTTCCAGCCAGTAACGAACGGCTTTACCGCTCAGGTTCATATAAGTGGAGGGCTTGATACAGGTGA
>DHWT01000207.1:2050-3742 GCA_002413325.1 Chitinophagaceae bacterium UBA5175
CCGTGTTTGGATACCAGGGCATCCACCACTTCAAATCCGATATTATGGCGGGTTCCTTCATATTCGGAACCCATATTACCGAGGCCGGCGATGAGGAATGAGGACATAGACAAATGTATTAAAGTGTGGGAGTCCGGAAGTATGGAAATCAGGAATTTCGGGTATACCCATCAGGATTCATAACTCATAACTCATAACTTCCAACAAAAAAGGCTGTTCCATAAAGAAACAGCCCTTTGAAAATATAATCCGTTACTACTTCTTGGCAGCAGGCTTTGCGGCAGCAGGTTTTGCTGCGGCAGTGGCAGCGGCTGCAGGTGCAGCAGCTGCAGGTGCAGCAGCACCGGCCGGTGTAGTAGACTCTTCCTGTTTCAGCTGACGGGTCAATACGATGGAAGCAACCGGAATTCGCGGGGAATTCAGGATCTCATAGTTAACTGCTTTTACATCTTCCACGCGCACGTTGCCGTTGAGTTCGAGGTTGGTCAGATCCACTTCGATATTTTCACGCAGGTATTTAGGCAGGGTTTTTATTTTCAATGCCTTCATCTTCGTGATGAGTTTTCCCCCGTCCTTAACGCCTTTTGCAGCTCCTGTAAATTTCAACGGAATGGTGGCAATTACTTTTTTATCTTCCACCAGTTCCAGGAAATCCACATGGTTGAGATCGTCTGTTACTTTGTCGAACTGGATATCCTTCAGGATACAACGATGGGTTGCGCCGTCCAGTTTAATTTCTGCGAGCTGAAAATCCGGTGTGTATACAAGGTTCTTGAAAGCCGTGACAGGCGCTGAAAAATTCAGTTCGCGTGCACCCCCGTAAATTACACCGGGCACTTTTCCCTCAGAGCGGAGTTGACGGGTGGCTTGTTTGCCGAGTCCGGTCCTGAGTTGTCCTTCGATGGTAATTGTTTGCATGTTTATATTTGATTTAGAAAATACGCTACTTATTCCTGAGCTGTGAGTGGATGAACAAACCGGTGATGCTCCTGTTTTCAAATGCATTCCGGATGGCAATCGCGAAAAGTTCCGCCACACTCAGTACTTTTATTTTAGAACATTTCTGTTTGAGCGGGATCGTATCACAAACGACCAGTTCTTCCAACACACTGTTCTCGATATTGGCGTAGGCATTTCCACTGAGCACCGGGTGCGTACATAAGGCCCTGATGCTTCTCGCCCCTTTTTCCTTCAGTAGTCCCGCTGCTTTTGCCAGCGTTCCGCCCGTATCGCAAATATCATCGATCAGCACCACGTCCCTGTCTTCCACATCCCCGATCACCACCATACTGGCAATTTCATTAGCCCGTTTCCGGTGTTTGTCACAGATCACCATTTCGGCATTGAAATAAGAAGCAATTTCCCGTATCCGGTTGGCGCTTCCCACGTCAGGGGCCGCAAAGGTAAGGTTTTCAAGCTTTAAATTCTCTATATAGGGTATAAAAATGGCTGAGCTGTCCAGGTGATCCACGGGTATATCGAAATAACCCTGGATCTGGGGGGCGTGCAGGTCCATCGTGATGATCCGGTCCGCCCCGGCCGCTACTAACATATTGGCTACCAGCTTGGAACCGATGGCAACCCGGGGTTTATCTTTCCGGTCCTGGCGGGCATATCCATAATAGGGCATCACGGGTACTACTTTATAAGCCGAGGCCCGGCGAGCAGCATCGATCATGAGCAGGAGTTCCA
>DHWT01000127.1 GCA_002413325.1 Chitinophagaceae bacterium UBA5175
CAGCAGCCCAGCATCCGGTCGTCGTCAAAGGCTCCCATGAGCACATCCTCCTTCTCTTTTTCGAGTTCTTTAGGGTCGAAACTCAGGCCCAGCGGCTTTCTCAGGAGATCATACCGTAAACGCAGCATTTTCTCATAGTCAGGGGAACCATAATCTATCAGCTTGAGCGCCATGCCTGGGGGGGTTGTTTTTATGAAATCGGCAGCGGAAATCGCAAATTCCGGTATATAATCCAAATCAAAAAATAAAATTGAAATAGCTTGATGGCTGTGTTTAGTTCAAAAATTATATTTTTGCAGCCGAAACTAAAATTTACAAAAATGTCAGACATCGCAACACGAGTCAAAAAAATTATAGTGGATAAGTTAGGAGTGGAAGAAGCTGAAGTAACAAATGAGGCCTCTTTTACGAACGATCTGGGCGCCGATTCGCTTGACACGGTTGAATTGATTATGGAGTTCGAAAAAGAATTCAATATATCAATTCCCGACGAACAGGCTGAGACCATTACAACGGTCGGCCAGGCCATCGGATACCTGGAAGAACACGCCAAATAAAGGTTTGTCCGTGCTGCGTTCACCTTCGTTGATCCGCTTTTCAAAGGCCCCCGGGCTGAGAAAGCGGATTTATCACATTATTAATTATCCGCGCAATTGGTAAAATGGAACTGAAAAGAGTTGTTGTTACTGGTATGGGTGCGCTTACACCCATCGGCAATAATCTGAACGATTATTGGAATAACCTGCTGGGAGGTGTGTCCGGCGCGGATTTCATTACTCTTTTCGACGCATCGAAGTTCAAGACCCGTTTTGCCTGCGAGCTGAAGAATTATGATCCGCTCAGCTTCCTGGATAAAAAGGAAGCCCGGAAGCTCGACCGCTTTGCGCAGTCGGCCCTGGTGGTCAGCGACCAGGCAGTTGCGGATGCCGGCATTACAAAAGATAATGTGGACGGTGACCGGGTAGGTGTTGTATTTGCGAGCGGTATCGGTGGGATCAATACCTTCCAGGAAGAAGTATCGAATTTCGCCAAAAGTGACGGGGTGCCCCGGTATAACCCGTTCTTCATTCCAAAAATGATCCTCGACATTGCGGCTGGTCATATTTCCATCCGGCATGGCTTTCGGGGGCCCAATTTCGCAGTGGTCAGTGCCTGTGCTTCTTCCACCAATGCCCTGATGGAATCCTTTAATCTTGTCAGGCTGGGAGTTGCTGATATTATTCTTACAGGCGGGTCGGAAAGTGTGATTACCGAAGCCGGTGTGGGCGGTTTTAATGCCATGAAAGCCCTGAGTGAACGGAATGATAACCCGAAAACGGCCAGCCGCCCTTACGACAAGGGAAGCGACGGTTTTGTGATCGGTGAAGGAGCCGGGTGCGTTATTTTGGAAGAACTGGAGCACGCCAAAGCGCGGGGAGCAAAAATCTATTGTGAGATTGCAGGTTCAGGTGCCACGGGCGACGCATACCATATCACCGCACCTCATCCGGAAGGAAGGGGCGCCAAGAATGTCATGATGGCCGCGCTGCGTGATGCGCAGTTGAAGCCTGCAGATATTGATTATATCAATACCCATGGCACATCCACGCCGCTGGGAGATGTATCCGAGGTAAAAGCCATTATGGATGTTTTCGGTGAAAGCGCATTTCGGGTGAATATCAGTTCAACCAAATCCATGACCGGCCATTGCCTGGGTGCGGCGGGTGTGGTGGAAGCCATTGCCTGCATTATGAGCGTGGTGCATGATATCGTTCCTCCTACCATTAATCATTTCGAAGATGATCCCGACCTGGATCCCCGCCTCAATTTTACATTCCACAAACCACAGAAACGAACCGTCAACGCCGCCCTCAGTAATACCTTTGGGTTCGGAGGCCATAATGCCTGTGTGATCGTTAAGAAATACAGGGATTAATTTAAGGGCCCGAGCATTTGAATATTTAGGAATACATGTATTGATCCGCATCAAAGTAAATTGGTGTTTATTCCCGGATATAAATATTCTTCCCTATTCAGATTGCTGAATTTTGAAATTCTAAAACCATTTTCAAATTCTCAAATTCCCAAATTTTCAAATTATATTGTGCTGTGGGATTCTTAGACAGGATTTTTAAGTCAGACTCGTCGATTGTTTCTTTCCGTAAACAGTTGCGAAACGTGTTGGGTTTTGTGCCCGGCAATGCCGTTCTCTATAAAACCGCGCTGACCCATCGTTCGGTGAAGGAAAGTTCTGATCAGAACAATGAAAGGCTCGAATACCTGGGGGACGCGATCCTCAGTGCCATCATTGCCGATTTTCTTTTTAAAAAATACCCCTATAAGGAAGAGGGATTTCTCACCGAAATGCGGAGTAAAATGGTGAACCGCGTTCAGCTCAATGATATCGCGGTGAAAATGGGGCTACGCAAAATTTCTTATTTCAATAAATTCGACGGCTCACTCAAGATGAGCCAGATATTCGGCAACACCCTGGAAGCTGTTGTCGGCGCCATCTACCTGGATAAGGGATACGATAAGGCAAAACAATGGGTGATGGAACGCATTATCCAGCCTTATCTTTTCATGGAAGACCTCGAAAACCTCGAGATCAACCATAAAAACAAATTATACGGCTGGGCCAATAAGAACGGCAAGAACCTGGAGTTTGAAACCCTCGACGAACATATGGAAGGCGGCCGCCGGCTGTTTACCGTGGGCGCGGTGGTAAACGGCGAACTGATTTCGAAAGGCCGCGCATATAATAAAAAAGATGCCAGCCAGATCGCTGCCCAGCTCGCCATGGAAAAACTGGGGCTGAATAAGCTGGAAGGCGAGGAATAAGAGATTTTGCAAATGCTCCTTTCCTGATCGGGTTTTCTCTCATTTATTCAGAACGTTCCATACAATAGACTGTGGATTATTTCCGGTTAAGGTGATTTTATATTATCCCGTTTATCCGGCGTTTCTTCCATTGTAATGGTAACATGATAATGTATTTTATTTCCAAAATCAGCCGTGTTATCATAGTTAATTGCCTGTTTGGAAAAATGGAGTGGCAAATCAAAAGTAAATAATTTGTTGTTACCGGTTGCGTCTGAACTGTAAGTCTTTTGCGGTCCAGCCATGCTTTGTGCCGGCTTAGTTGTGTTCTGCCCGCCATATCCATTCAGAAAAGGAGTTTGCACACCTGTCTGATGCTGGAATTGCAGAATCAGTGCATAATCCCTTTTCCCCTGGGGCGTGTTTTTAAAATTGGCATCGTTGCGGTGCGAAGCCCATTCTTTCATGGCCGTTTCATACACTGACATGTGGGATTTAAAGTCGTTGGCCAGTTCTTTTTGCTCTTCCAGTTTTTTATTTGCCGTAGCAATATCCGGCACGAAATATCCCAGGGGTTGCATCGGGGCCGGACCGGTCACATCTTTTCCCTCAACATGTGTTACTGACTGGCCCGAAATGCCAAAACGCGTGAAAATAAGATGCAGTATCGGGGATCCGTCACAAAGATTAACACGTATGATAAAAGGGTTATCGGCCTCATTCGGACCAATATAATCTGCGGTGGCACCGGGGGGCGTTATCGCGATGTTGTCCATTTTCATTTTCAGACCTTTCCCGTCTGCCGGCTCAAATGCGTAACACCAGCTATAGAAGGCAGTGTCCGGCACCAGGCGGCACCGCAACACCGTTTCTCCTTTCAGGGTATAATGCCATGCCGGTCCGGTTTCTTCGAAATGAATCTTCAGTTTAAAATGCATGAAAGAGATGCTTTCATTTATATATTCAAGTAAATTATTTTCAAGTTTTTCATCATGACCGCCATTCAGTAAATAGTCCCTGGCAATCGGCATGAGATTGGGGTAAATATTATAGTGGTATTGTTCGTAAAGCTGTTTCTTATAATAAGAATAATTTTTCTCGTACAGTTTCAATGCATATTCATCCGCAAACTGCAGATTAACATAACCCTGGTCATTTCTTTCTGTTATTCCGGCAGGTCCGGATCCGTACAAATGGGAATAACCCAGAATATTGATGTAATATTTTATATAATAACAAACGGTGTTAATCAGTGTCCAGGCGTACCGGGGTTCGTTTTCGTACCTGTAAACGGTCTCTCTTACTTTATCATCAAAGATCCGGTTCATCAGCGCCTTCTTATCGTTTTCTATTGCCTCCTGGCTTATGTGCCGGGCACATTTTACAAGATCCGGTGGTAACTGCGCGTAATCGGGGGGCATCCCAAAAGCCATACCCTGCGCACGTTCTATTTCATTTAACCGGGTGATATAATCAGATTCCGGCTTTGCCAGCTGCCTGATATATTCATCTATTTTGTTTTGACTGATATTTCGATGATGTTCAGTGCCGCATTCACTGCAGTCAAGCTCTACGGCCGGAGGTACAGCCAGCTCGGGTTTTTTCCCTTTGTTCTCCCTGATCCAGGATTCGATGTTGTCAAAACTGCCTGCATACTTTTGGCAGAATTCCCTTTGCACATCCTCCAGTGTCTTATTCCCGGGTGCCGCACCCTGCGCGGATGTTCGTAAATGAGAAACCAGACTCAACGTGAGTAATAAATAAAATGGGGTGTTCCGTATTTTTAGCATCCGGTTTTTTTTTTGAATATTTTAATAGTCAGGTTTTTGCGGGAAATTTTAAATGGCAGTTGGAACATGAATTTATTTCAGGCGGTTTAACTTTTCGGTATCCAGCGACTGCAGAAACTGATTTATATAATAGGGCGCCCCTTCCACATGGATCACGATGGTTCTGACCCTGTCTGAGCGGATGGTTTTTGGTGTTACGAGATCGGTATTTTTTCTATCGGCGCTATATGCCGGGTGAAAACGCTGATCTTTATCGGGTTTCGGATCCCAGCTGCCGAAAAGAAGAAATGCCAGGTCGGTGCATCTTTTAAACTGATCCAGGTCGAAGATGGCACGCTCGTCTGTTTTGTCATTGTGTATCTGGAATGCGACTACGGCATCAGAAACTTTTAGTTGCCCGGTCAGGTGCATGTCTTCATGGATGGAAGTTGCGATCGCCGATTCCGGGTTGATGTCTATCTTAACCCGGATCAGGCAGGCGTTCCGGAAATGTATATCACTGTTTTTTTTATCAGCCTGCAGACGGGTCAGGTCTGTAACACCGGGCGAGGATTTCATTTTTTCCACCTCTTCCGTGAATTTTGAATACCAGTCTTTAGTCTGGTCCTGCCAGGCGCGCAGCGAATCTTTGTTTACAATAAAAATGAAGCTGATTTCATAGTCATGAGGTGGCCGGAGACTATAATCAAGTGGCCCGGAGCCGTCGGCATTTAAATGGCCGGAACCATCTGATTCGTCATACTGATATACCTCCCACCGGTTTTTCTGTGCAAGGGTTCGCATCCCGTCGGTGAAGAAATCATGAAGCCTGATCTCCATGCTGACTTCTTCGGGCACAAGCGGGTTTGCTAAACGGCCGGCGGAATCCGGCAACTGCCGGTCTGACGGGCAATCCGCGGGATATTGAATGCATTGTGCCTGTATGTACGCCGAACACAGAACGGAAACGGAGATCAGAAAAGCAACGGTGCGAATCCGGGTCATGTTAAAGGTTTAATCGTCCAACCACCTCGCGTATAAGCACGGAGTTCATCGAGGCAGCCGGAAGAATGTGTTAGGGACAGGTTTTATTTCTGGCATTTACCAGGTTAAGGTATTGATTGGCTCCGTCTGACCAGGTGCCGCCGGCTATTCCCATCAATGAAGCGAATCCATTCATTGCCTGTCGCTGAACCACCCAGAGCATCTGGATCGTCGAAGGGTCGTTTACAGACTGGCCATATCCCGAATCGGTTTCCACTTTGTCTACGAGGGCTACCTGGTCTTTGATCCGCGGAATATATTGTCTTAAAAGCTCATTGACCTGCTGCAGATATTTGTCCCTTGCACTTACTCTTCTCTGTTCATAATCCACGGAGTGGTCTTTCGTGCATGAGCAGGTAGGGCCAACATAACTGCCCTGCCTTACTTCCGGGCAGTTGGGCCCCATCGGAACCTCCGCCATTCGCAGCTCACTCATTTTGGTGCTGAGTTCATTGGTCAGCTGGGTTATCTGCATGATCGAGCTTTGTGCTTTTCCCAGTTCCTGCATAAATGCCACATGGTTTGCCGGTGACCGGGGCTGCGAAGCGGAAGGGGCGGTTTGGGCGGGACTGCCTCCGTTTTGCATTGCCTGCTGGGCCCTCTGCATGCCCTCTGCCTGCATCTGGGCAACCTGTTCGGCATTTGGCACTGAGGATGCGGCTGTTGACTGTGCATTGGCATAACTGCTTTTCATAGCCTCCATGTCCATTTTGCCGATTTTATCTGCTTCTTCATTCAGGCTGTTAAATTGCGGACCATTGTCTTTAATATGGGTCACTCCATCTGCGGGATCCCGGGTCGTGGTGCAGGATGCATAACAGAGCTGGCTGCTAACCGGTAACGGAATTCGCGAAATCAGGTTGTTAATCTGAATGGGAGCGGGCCTCTGACCGGCAGCCATTCCCCATGAAATGCAAAACAGGACGGGGACATAAGTTCTGATGTTCATTATGTTCATGTGGTGTAATCTTAAATTGAGAATCACTGGTATGGTGCATTATTCGGGAAAGGAATCTTTTCGAATTTTCATAATCGTTCCATCAGACAGGTGATATACCTGACTTTTTATCTTCTAACTTTTCACAAATTCCACCCTCCGGTTATTGGCCTTACCTTCCGGGGTATTATTATCGCTGATGGGTTTAGTATCTCCGAATCCTTTGGTGGTCAGCCGGGATTCGCTGATTCCCATGGATACGAGCTGGCTTTTTACCGCATCGGCCCGCTGCTGGGACAGGGTCAGGTTATGGGCGGGCGCACCCGAATTATCAGTATGACCTTCGATGTCGAATTTGATATCCGGATTGTCTTTCATGACCTGCACGATCATATTCAGTGTGCCCATACTTTCCGGCTTGATCGTGGCTTTGTCAACATCGAAATTGATACCGTGGGTTACAATTTTAGCATCCGTAAACTTTTGACCTGCCATATTCATGCTTCCTCCGGCAGCAATCCGCACATTTTTAAAAATGATGGGATTGGACTGGTCACCGATCCCGCCAAAATCAACGGTCGCGGGAAGCGCATCCGCATTGGGGACGTACAGTACACGGAACTGGTCCACGTAAACTTTAACCTGTCTGTTGTTATAGGCAATGGCCACATGGTGCCAGCGGTCTTTGAAGTTGTCGTTCTGAATAGCTTCCGGCAGGTTGGCATCCAGGTTTTTTTCGGTACCTGCATAGTTCACTTCTGCCGGAGAAACCTGGATGCTGGCAACATCATTGCCGTCCGCATCTTTAAAAAACAGCATCAGTCCGTAAGCCCCGTTATTGGGATTATATAAATCATACTCTACCGTGAACGGGTTGCTGATATAGGATTTACTTTTCACCAGGGGGTTCACCCGGCAATAGTTGCCATCGGTTAAGTAGAAACATTCTGTGCCCTGGAAATTGTTCAGGATGGCCTGTCCTTTTTCCAGATCCCAGTGCGTTGGAAATTCTGCATCCCGGTCGCCGGTAAAATGGTCTTCGAAAATAATCTGGTCCCCGGGAACAAAATCATAGTTGGCATACAATTTTAGCGGCTGGTCTGATGAAGATGTGGGGGATGAACCGTTGTCTGTTTGTACTGCAGCCGGTTTGGCAGACCCGCTGCTCTCCGTTTTGGGCGATTTGTTTTTTTTCTTAAACAGACCGCCAATACTTTGTTCAGCCTTATTGACCCCTTTGTCTGCCGCATTGTTCATATCATTGTTCGCCTGGTTGGTGGCGGCATCATTGGCTACCTGGCCGGGATTGTTAACCTGGGCCCTGACAAAGGACACCGTGAAACATACCAATAACCCGATGAGGAAAGTTTTTTTCATGTCTTTAGTTTGATAATTGAAAATTGATTTGACTTCCAAAAGACCGGAAATTCTGTTATCAAAATAAAAACTTTAAAGCTGGAGGGATTATCGGATGAATATCTGATTTATAACACCTACCGGGGTTTCAGCACTTTGGCAACTGCTTCTGACCTGGAGTTTACATGTAACTTATGATACACATTGCAGATATGAGTGCGGATGGTACTGATGCTGACAAAGTATTTTTCAGCGATTTTCTTATAACTCAGGCCTTCTACGAGGGAGTATAAAATTTCATTTTCCCGGACGGTCAGGTTGTAGTCCTTCAATTGCGTGGCGGTTTGAGACTGGAAGGACTGGATCACTTTTCTTGCGATGCTGGCACTCATGGGCGCACCGCCGTGATAGAGGTCCCTGATGGATTCTGCAATTTCTTCCGGAGGTGTTTTCTTCAGTAGGTAGCCGGATGCGCCGGCGCGGATGGCATCGAAAATTTTCTCATCGTCCTCAAATACTGTAAACATCAAAACCTGGATCTCAGGGTATGCCGATTTCACCGTATGCACGCCTTCGATACCGGATATATGCGGTAATCCAATATCCATGAGTATGATATCAGGCATCTGTTTCCCCACTTCGCTGACCACATTCAGGAGGTTGTTCAGGGCAAGCACACATTTCATGCCATCCGTATGATTAAAGAGATGCTCCAGGCTTTTACGGAGTGCTGTATTATCTTCTACAATGGCAACTTTAATCATAAGGACAAAATTGGCGGTTTATAATGTCCGGGTTTATAGGATATTCATTTGATTTTTAACCGCAAAAGTATTTTGGTTCCCTGCCCGGCAGCGGATTGAATGACCAGATCAGCCTGCATCATGCCTGCCCGGTTTTTCATACCCGGCAATCCGTTACCTGAAAAAGACCCTGTACTGTCGAACCCTTTCCCGTTGTCCTCCAGCAGCAGCTCCAGCCATTCGTTCCGGTAGCTGACCCGGATCATTGCTTTCGTAGCATCCGAATACTTTATGATGTTGTTGATGCCTTCCTTGAGAATCAGGTAAATATGCTGACGATATTCCATGGGAAGCCTGACTTCATGGATGTTTTCCTCAATGGTGATGGTGTAATCCATGTTTTTAGCTTCAAAAAGGGACGTGGCAAAACGTTTGATGCGTAATAAAAGGTTTTCAAGAGAATCATTTTTTGGATTAATGCTCCATACAATATCATCCATTCTTTCCATCAGGGTGACCGTACTGTTTTTAATTTCATGCATAGCCGACATGGCCTGGTTTGCATTTTTTTCTTTAATAGCCATGTTGCTCAGGATAGAAATGGAACTGAGCGTAGATCCGATATCATCGTGCAGGTCCTGTGCTATCTGATTCCGGATCAGCTGCATTTTGTTTTGCAGCATGTCGTTTGCCTTTAATTGTTCAATGAGTTTTTCCTGGCTTTTTATTTTTTCTTTCTCAGCCGACATGCTTTTATAACTCAGTCCCGCTGTAAAGCAGAAGATCTCCAGTATAATACCAGCCTGGCTGAAGACCAGTTTATAAGGGGAGGAGTGCATGATTTTTTCGTCATCCAGGTAGGTAAGGGTCATAGCGATGATATTTCCCAGACCCACGAAGAGGCTGCCCGAAAGGATATAGTAGATGAGTGGTTTTTTCTGACGGAACAGGTATATAATAAAAGAGGCGGAAGCAATGAATACCATGAACAGGATATACGTGTAGAGCTCCCGCTGCAGTTTTACATTGAAAGTAGCCAGGATGAATGCCAGGTCAAACACCAGGTAAGCCAGCAGAAAATATTCGATCCGGATAATCCATTGATTCATCACCGGGTATTGAACCGGCATTTCCAGGAAACTGCGCACGAAACGGAAATAAAAAAAATAAGGGAGAATCAGTAAGGTTTTGTTCAGGTAAACGGTTAGCAGGGGATATCTGGAAAATAACAGGTCGATGGCAAATAGCTTTTCATATTTACTCAGGAAATAAAGTATAACAGACAGGAGATAGAAAAAATAATAAAGGTATTCCCAACGACGGATAATCATCCATTGAAACAAAACATAGAGTAACTGGCAGATTAAAATGCCCTGGAATACCAGCTGGAAAATCATGAAATAA
>DHWT01000234.1 GCA_002413325.1 Chitinophagaceae bacterium UBA5175
GAAAGGAATGGCATGATGATTTTCCATTTCTTTTTGTGCAGCTGGCGAGTTTTGGTTCGAATGAAAGCAGCAATGCCGGCAGCGACTGGGCGGAGTTGCGGGAAGCGCAGGCCGGGGCACTTCGGTTACCCAACACCGGTATGGCTGTAACAACCGATATCGGCGATCCGAATAATGTTCATCCGAAAAACAAACAGGAATTGGGCAGGCGGCTCGCCGCCATTGCACTGAATAACGTGTACGGTCTTACGCAAACCTGCAATGGACCTGTTTATGATTCCGTTTCTTTTACAAACGGGGAAGCCCTTTTGTACTTTCATTCTACCGGGAAAGGGCTCCTGGCAAAAGACAGATACGGGTATCTCCGGGGTTTTGAGATCGCCGGGCCGGACCGTAAATTTTATTTCGCAGAAGCATTTATCCGGGGACATCATGTAGCAGTTCATTCGGATTCTGTACTTCAGCCTGTAGCAGTCAGATATGGATGGAGCAATGCACCGGAAGATATCAATCTGTATAATCAGGATGGATTTCCGGCTTCCCCGTTCAGGACTGACCACTGGCCCGGCATTACGGAATCAGCTGTTTTCTACCGTAAATAAAATTGCGTTTACAAACGGGTCAGTGAATCATTTGCCGGAATACGCTTCTTTCCCATTGACCACCGTGAGCAGGATCCTGGTATCCCGGATTTTTTCCGGCGCCATGGAAAACAGGTCTTCAGAGAGTACGGTAAAATCAGCCAGCATACCTGCTTTCAGCTTTCCTGTTTTATTCTCCTGGAATCCGGCCCAAGCATTATTGACCGTATAACAGCGTAATGCCTGTTCAACGGAAATTTTCTGGTCCGGAAACCATCCGCCCGGATTTTTATCATCCAGGGTGCGCCGGGTAACTGCCGCATAGATGCCGGCGATGGGATCAAGCGGAGCCACCGTCCAGTCGGATCCGAAAGTCAGGATGGCACCGGTCTCAAGTAAAGATTTAAAAACATAGGTTCCCCGGAGCCGGGCACTATCCAGTCTTTTCGCTGCCCATTTTCCGTCATCGATGGCATGGAAGGGTTGCATGGATGGAATGACCTTCAGTTTGGCAAACCGGCCGATATCATCGGGGGTCAGGTGTTGTGCGTGTTCAATACGGAACCGGTGGTCCCGGGAAGGATGCAGGGCTTCAGCTTCCTGATACACATCCAGGATCCAGTCGTTGGCATGATCTCCGATGGCATGGGTGGCGATATGCAGTCCGGCAGAGTCCGCCTGTAGGATCCATTTTCTTAAGAGTCCGGTATCGGTAACCTGCAGGCCGGTGGAACGGGGTGCGTCCAGGTAAGGCTTATAAAACCAGGCTGTGGTAGAGCCCAGGGAGCCATCTACAAAGCCTTTCAGTCCGCCCCAGCGCAAACGATCATCACCCCAGCCGTTTTTCTTTACAAAGGAATCCAGTTTCTGCCAGGTGTGGATGGCTACAAAAGAATAAATGCGGATGGGCAATTGTCCTGCCGCCTCCGCCCGGCGGTAGGTAGCCATATCGATCCAGCCGCCATAAGAACCCATATCATGCACCTGAGTGAGTCCATGAGATAAAGCATGCTGTGCGGCCCGGTTCAGTGCCTCGTCCAGTTCTTTTTCCGTCGGATCCGGGATTACTCTGAACACCAGGCTGGTGGCTTCATCCCGTAGAATGCCGGTGGGTTCTCCCGTTTTCGGGTCTTTAACGATTTCACCGCCTGGCGGATTGGGTGTGTTTTTTGTGATGCCTGCCATTTTCAAAGCAAGGGTGTTGGCCAGTCCCATATGTCCGTCATAACGATTGATAAATACCGGGTGTAAGCCACTCACACTGTCGATCCATTCTTTACGCGGAAGCTGGCCGCCCCAGGCTTCATGATCCCAGTTGCCGCCCCGGATCCAGCCGCTTCCTTTCGCGGAATCGGTGAAGTGCCGGAATACCGAAATAAAACGATCTTTCGACCTTACGTCCCGCAGATTGATGTTGGCCAGGAAATATCCTCCTTCCAGGAAATGTGTATGGTTGTCGATGAAACCCGGCACCAGCATCTTTCCGCCAAGATCCCGCAGTTCAGTATGGCTTCCCACATAAGACTGGTAATCATCTCCCACATAGAGGATCAGCGAATCCCTGATGGCAATCGCTTTTGCCGACGGGTTGGCAGAATCCCCCGTCCATATTTTCGCGTTCAGATAGATGCGGTCCGCCACAGGATGCTGATTGCAGGAAAGTAAAGAAAATGAAAGACAGACGATCCATATGGAAATTAGGTTTCTCATACATATGCTGATTAGAAATCCAATATAACAATTATATGAGTTTCCTTTTGCAGGCTGAATGAATTTATATAACTTCATTCCATAACGATCGCAGCTGTATACAGCTGCTTTTTCTATTTTTATAAGCCAAACGGATATTATGGTTCCCCAGGGTTTAATTGATTTATATACAGGATCGCCGGGGTTTTGGGATGAGATGAGAGCGGGGACTGAATTCCGTGAGCCATACCGGAATGTAATTCAGGCCCTGAAACATCTGGACGTACACAGCCTCCAGCAAAAGGAAAAACTGGCCAGTGAGTTATTCATGAACCAGGGCATTACGTTTACGGTTTATAATGATGATGCCGGTATTGAACGGATTTTTCCTTTCGATATTATTCCCCGTATCATAACCGGGGAAGAGTGGAAGATCATCGAGGACGGCCTAAAACAAAGACTGAAGGCACTAAATCTTTTCCTGAAGGATATTTATTCTGCCCAGAACATCATTCATGATAATATCATCCCCGCTGAATTAATTGCATCCTGTCCGCATTATATGCGCGAAGTAGCGGGCATCCAGGTACCCCATGATATCTTTATTCATATTTCCGGGATTGACCTGATCCGGGGGGACCGGGGTATTTTTTATGTACTGGAAGACAATCTCCGTACGCCGTCCGGTGTCTCCTACATGCTGGAGAACCGCGAAATTACCAAGCGCCTGTTTCCTGAGCTGGTTGCGGGTTCACGCGTGAGAAGGGTAAGTAACTATCCCCTGTTACTGCACGAGATTCTGCTTTCCCTGTCGCCCGCCCAGATCTCCAACCCGCAGGTTGTTTTGCTGACCCCGGGCATTTATAATTCTGCGTATTATGAACATACTTTCCTGGCAAGGCAAATGGGTATAGCGCTGGTGGAGGGCCGGGACCTTGTAGTGGATAATCATAAAGTGTATATGAAAACCACCCTGGGCCTGGAGCAGGTGCACGTCATTTACCGGAGGGTGGATGATGATTTTCTCGATCCGCTGATCTTCAGGCCCGACAGTGCCCTGGGTGTACCCGGACTGATGGCCGCTTACCGGAAAGGAACCGTTGCCATTGTAAATGCTGTGGGGAACGGGGTTGCCGATGATAAGGCCATTTATGCCTATGTACCGGCGATGATCCGTTACTATCTGAATGAAGATCCCTTACTGCCCAATGTGGAAACCTATGAGATGGGTAATCCGGATGCGCGCCGTTATGTTTTTGATAATCTGGACAGGATGGTAATCAAACGGACCAATCAATCCGGCGGATATGGAATGATCATGGGCAATAAAGTGAGCGGGGAAGAATGGGAGAAAGCAAAAAAAGAAATTGAATCCGATCCGCGGAGTTTTATTGCGCAGCCCATTATCAATTTGTCCACGGCGCCCTGTTTCATCGACGGGAAATTTGAGGGACGGCATGTGGATCTGCGTCCCTATGCTTTATGCGGGCCTGCCGGCATACAAATTGTGCCGGGCGGATTAACCAGGGTTGCCCTGAAA
The DNA here is from genome assembly GCA_002413325.1 of Chitinophagaceae bacterium UBA5175. Taxonomy (GTDB): domain Bacteria; phylum Bacteroidota; class Bacteroidia; order Chitinophagales; family Chitinophagaceae; genus Puia. Next base: position 3,811 of record DHWT01000234.1, read on the forward strand.
AAAGGTTCTCTGATCGTGAATTCTTCCCAAGGCGGCGGTAGCAAGGATACATGGGTTATAGATTAAAATGGCAGTTATTAAATTGGATACACCATGTTAAGCAGGATTGCAGACTCACTATTTTGGCTGAATCGTTATATGGAGCGGGCTGATGGCATGTTACGCCTGGCGGCAACCCATTATATATTCTCCCTTGACAAGGATGTGAACGGTACCATGACCTGGATGCCCGTTTTGAAAATCTTTACGGACCCGGATGAGGGTAACCTGAATGCCATTGAAAATAATACGGAAGAATGTCTGAAGCGTTTACTGCTTGATACCACGAATACGAACTGCCTGAAGACGCTTGTAAATAAAGCGAGGGAAAACGCAAGGGGTGCACAGGACCATATTACAAAGGAAGTCTGGGAAGAAGTCAACCAGATGTATCACCTGATCAATCAGCCGGAGCTGCAGCAAAAAATAGATTCCTTTCTCGGGCTGGAAGTGATGGAGCCGCTCATCAAACATACAGTCCTGTATGCCGGCATCACGGATATTACGATGCCCCGTGGAACCGGATGGTGTTTTATGAACCTGGGAAAATATATTGAACGATGCCTTCAGACCATTGAATTTACTGAAAGGCAACTTGAACTTACCCATTTCACCGAAGCGGATACCAACGATCTGCTGGAATGGAAATACCTTCTGTTCAGTTTATCCGGTTATGAATTGCATGTAAAAACCTATCGCAGTTCCAATTATAATTATAATGTGCTGCACCAGGTGTTGATCAATGAGAATTTTCCGCATTCTGTGATGTATTCATTACAAAGAATTGAACATTACTTAAACAAGATCCTCGGCAATCATATCTATGAGGAAAGAGCCGCTTTGCTGCGTTGTTTTGGCCGTCTGTTCAGTAAAGTACGTTATATGGAACTGGATTCACTGAATAAGGATACAGTTCCTGTTTTTTTTGACGATATCAAAACGGACCTCGTCGAATTCAACCAGAAAGTGGTGCAACATTTTTTCTCCTATTCTTAAGCCGGATATTCATGCCCCTATTCAAGATCCAGCACATTACCACTTATGAATACGACCGGCTGATTCAGGAAAGCGTGAATGAGATCAAAATTTTCCCCTTCCTGTCTCCGGAACAGGAGATTTTACAGCATGAACTGGTCATTACCGGCAATCCCGATGTCCAGATTTTTTTCGATTACTGGGGAAATAAAACCGGGATCTTCAACCTGCTTCCGCCGCATCAGGAACTCGCCATTAACAGCCGGCTCATGGTTCGCACCACCGGCAGCGATGACCTCCGTATCAATTTTGTGAGTGTTTTTAATGAACTGCCCGGAGAAGTGGGCGGCCATTTAAAAATGCTTGAACTTTCACGCCCGGGTTATATTAAGTCCCAGGCGCAGATCCGGGAGATCGCCCAATGGATGCACCCTGCGGATGATTCCGTTGCCATTGCCATTAAGAACTGCAGCGATTATATTTTCAGAGAATTCAGCTATATCAGCGGGATCACGAATGTGGAAACGACGATAGATGAAATCCTGGAGCAGAAGGCCGGCGTCTGTCAGGATTTTGCACATATCATGTTACAGATTTTACGTACCCTTAAAATTCCCAGCCGCTATGTGAGCGGATATATCTGCCCGCATAAAAGTGGTTTACGGGGCGAGGGAGCCACCCATGCCTGGGTGGAAGCCTGGGTTCCCCGATTTGGCTGGGCGGGTATAGACCCGACAAATAATGTATGGGTGACGAACACCCATGTCAAACTGGCCACGGGTCGGGATTTTGCTGATTGCAGCCCGGTGAAGGGTGCATTTAAAGGACCGGCTAATCAGCATCTTACGGTTTTTGTATCGGTGGATTATGAGGACGGACAGGTCATCGAAGAACTGAATAAAGTGGATATGAAAAGAGAAAATACAGCTGTTGATTCACCTCATTTTCCCCCCGCCGCCCAGCAATAGGTCAGTATATGATCAGTTAACTTTCGTTTTCAGCTTTGTGCTTTTATCACACATTCTCAACAGTTCTTTCCGCAAGTTCACCAAGTGCTTCAAGATTACAACAACTTGGTGCGGCAATGATATTATTTCCGGAATGGGCGAGGTAACGCACAACGACGGATTCTTCGCTTTGCGCATGGTATTTGTTTGAAAACGGGATTTCTGTTTCCTGAATATGATCGAAGTAGGGGTCGTTTTGCTGTTGTTTGATCAGTATATTTTTCAATGCCACTGCCTGCCTGTTTTTAACACTCACGGTATTGGATACCCCGAATAATACCTGGGGTTTTGTTTCGAGGCCGATATTGAAAACATATTGTTCCATCTCTTCAAAGTCGAGGTTCTGGCAGTTGATATACAGGCAGCCATCCCGGATGCCCATCATTTTGCCCATATAACGGTGACCTTCGATTGAAAAAAAGTCAATTTCCCGAACTGGCCCGGACTTCCATGGAAAAAGGTCTGGGTATCGTCACCCAGCCATCGGTGATGCAGCGATTGATTTTGTTATTGATGTTTATAAAGAACTGCAACGTTCCTTTCCCGGGCTGATGAAAAGAATAGAACACCTGGCATTGCCCGTTGCCGGAAATCTGGAAGATAGGGCAGCAAACCAAGTCGCGGCTTCCCTGCAGACCATCTTAATTGATGTATTGGGTAGAAACTTTATTAAATACCT
>DHWT01000154.1 GCA_002413325.1 Chitinophagaceae bacterium UBA5175
AGAAACCTGCGGATGTTCCGCCCAGGCTCCAACATTTGGACTGATCCTGAATTCAGTGATAACAGTTTAACGGGAATCGGAGCTAATAATACCGGAACTGGTAATGCGGTCGGATCAACTTCCGAATACCAGACACCACCGACCCGTATTTTCGGAGCTAATATTACTTTAACTTTTTAAATAAGGATTCGGAACAAGCGAAAAAAACAGGATTATGAAAAAATCAATTATATTAATTTTTATTGCAGGACTACTGTTCGGAGGCTGTAAAAAGTATCTGGATGTTAACCAGAATGTAAATCAACCTACAACGGTGACGCCCTCCGTTGTGCTTTCTTCTGCACTTGCGGGTTCAGGAGCCAACCTGGCGCAGGACTATCTCAACCTGCCGCGTTGGATGGGTTACTGGTCAAGATCCGGTAACTATGTGCCGGATGTGCAGACCGAAACATACAATATTCCAAACAACTATACCGATCCTGAATGGACGAGGATCTATAATACACTGAATAGCTACCATTATATAGGTACCATTGCAGCGGAACAACACCTTCCTTTCTACGCAGGCGTATCCAAGGTAATGTCTGCATTCCATTTTTCAACGCTGGTAGATATCTATAATAATGTGCCTTATTCTGATGCCTTTAATGTCGCTACAGCCGTTCAGCCGAAGTATGACGACGCCCAGACCATATATAATCAACTGGTGGTCCAGATAGACAGTGCTATTCATTTATTTGATGCAGCCAAGGATTATTATTCAACTGCGGCTTCCGTTACACTGACAACAGATGATCAATATGATATTCTTTTCGGCAGTGGCGGATCATCTGATCCGGGGGTTGCTTCAGCCAGGATGGACAAATGGGTGCAATTTGCAAATACGCTGAAGTTGAAGTTGCTGATCCATCAGTCGCAGGTTTCTGCCCAAGCCCAATTCATTAAGTCTGAAATAGACTCTATTAATGCCAATGGAAGAGGATTTATCGGTGCCGGTGCCAGCGCCCTGGTGAACCCGGGTTATCAGAATTCAACCAACAAAATCAACCCATTCTATGCCAATTTTAATACGGTAACTGCGGCAACCACGAATGTGTCTTATTTCCGGGCAAACCAGTATGCAATTGATTTTTACAACTCGACCAATGATCCCCGTATAGGAGCCTTCTATGCTCCGGTTGGTACTTCCTATGCCGGCAATTTTGATGGCGACCCTGCCTCCGTTTCAAATGCAAATACCTCCGCTATCGGCTCCGGCCTTTTAAAAGGACCCAGCCAGAATGAGCTGATACTTTCTGATTTTGAAAGTTTGTTCCTCCAGGCTGAAGCGGTTCAAAGGGGCTGGATTACAACAGGACCCACTGCACAGTCCCTTTTTGAAAGTGCCATCACGCAGTCCTTTATTTATCTTTACCAGGATGGAACCAATACGGTACCGGCCGGACTGGATCCGGTTGGTGATGCAACAGCACTTTATACTTCTGGTCTTAATGATGCTGACTGGAACGCTTCAACCAATAAACTGGAAGCTATTATTACACAGAAATGGGCAGCATTGAATGGTATCAACTGGGTTGAAGCCTGGACTGATTTCAGAAGACTTGGAATTCCAAACCTTCCGATTTCGGCGGCTCCCACACATGTAGAGCCTCAAATTCCTATAAGATACCTGTATCCGCAGACTGAATACAATACAAACGGTTCCAATGTGCCAGCCTTAGGGACCAATGCACAGTTTACCAGTAAAATTTTCTGGAATCAGTAATAACGTAGTTTAGTATTAATTGACAGATAATAATTGATTGAAAAGAAAATAAAATGACAATGAATATAAATTCTTTAAAAAAGCCCTGGTTGAACGCTGCAATGTTTGTATTGGCGATCACATCGCTGAGTTCTTGCCTGAAAGATAAGGGCCCGGTTCAGGATTTTGGTAAAAGTCCGGCACTGGTGGGTTTTCAGTACACCGGATCCGGATCACAGGATATGATTACCAGTATCCTTCCGGGTACAGACGACAGTGTGGGCCTGGAAGTTACTTTGTCTACTGCCTCACTCACATTAAGTACGGCCGTAACCGTTACCCTGGCCCTGGATCCGGATAGCCTGGTTGCCTACAATGCGGCAAACGGAACATCCTATACCATGATTGATCCTTCGGCTTATACCACACCCCCAAATATGCAGGTTACGATTAACCCGGGCCAGCAGATTGTACCATTTGTTTTGCATATCAATGAAACCATGTTGGATTTCACAAAGGATCCGATCCTGATATTTAAGATGGTCGGCGCAACGGGTGCAACGATTGCTTCCAACCTGAGTGTGATTGTGGTTCCGATTAAATTGAGAAACCCGTATGAAGGGAATTACACGGTTACCGGTTATTTTGTCCATCCCTCTGCCCCAAGGGCCATTAACGCAACCATACCGATGACCACGATATCTAATATACGTTCACAGGCCCAGGTTGGTGACCTTGGAGGCTGGTATTTTCAATTTGATGTGGATCCCAGCAATAATTGTATAAACTGGTCACCGGCAGGTGCTACCAGTGCTCTATCCGGGTTTGTTAACGGCGTGGATAATGCAATTGGTGATGCTATGTATCCGGGATCACCCTATGTATATACAACGTATAATAATACATATGTTCCGTCGGCACATACTTTCTGGTTGCATTACGGATATGGCGGAGCAGCAGCTCCTGCCTATTCAAGAGAAATTTATGAAGAATGGGTTCTTCAATAAATAAACATTCATGTTATTTTGAAAAGCCATTCCCAAACGGAATGGCTTTTCCTTATTTTAGACTTATATGAAAACAAGCTTTTTGTTCCTGCCCCTGTTTTTCCTGTTTGCCTGCCGGCAAAACCATACCAGTTACAGCCGAATTGTTGTGAGTATGAACGGAACCAGTGCAGATTCTGTTATCCTCAGGAAAATTTCCCTGAATAATGATCCTTCCCGGACGATTCAATCCGGTGTACTGCATTTTTCCAGGGATAGCCTGGTGTTTGAATTACCCCTTTCACCCGACAGTCTATACCAGTTTTCATTGAAATATTCACAGAATAGATTGTATTGTATTCCCGACCAGCCCGATATCCGCATAGTAATGAATAAAAAAACTGGAGAAAACAGGATCATGGGTTCCCCGGTTTCTGCTACCCTGTTGCGGTTTACTGAAGAACAGGATAGTTTGATCCGCCTGTCTCAAACCGTGTGGTTCAAATTAAAGGACTACAAAACCAGGGAGCAACAAGATAGTATCCGGCACCTGTTTTCGGACATGACGAAGCGTATTCAGCAGCGGTTTTACAATTTCGGGGATACCGTATCCAATGTTCCTTCTTTTTTAGTAAACTATGATTATATTGACTTTCAGGATGATCTGACTAAGATGAATAAGCTGGTCACCAAAGCAGGCGAGCGGTTTCCGCATAATCCCGCTATCAGCAGGTTAAGGGAAGAGGTACTAAACCTGATACATATCCGCGAAAAGGAATTGCAGCCTGGCGATATTTTCCCGGAACTCAGCCTGCCTGACCTGGATAATCAAATGGTTTCGACCGCTGCGGTCAGCGGAAAATTTGTTTTTATAGACTTCTGGGCTTCCTGGTGTCAAAACTGTATGGTGTACGCCCAGGTTAAAAAAGAACTTGCAGCAGATCCACGCTTTAAAAAACTGGCTTTGATCAGCGTGGCTATGGACAATAAACTGAAATTCTGCCAGGACCAGGTAAAAACGAATCAGCTACCCGGGATTCAGTTAATAGATAAGGATATGTGGCAGGGCCAGACGGCAGCCAAACTCGCTTTCGACAGTATTCCTTTTAATTATCTGGTAGGACCGGATAAACGAATCCTCGCCAAAGCAATTCCGGCCGACTCTGTGGTGCTGGTCTTAAAGCGCTTTATCCATTAAAGTCTTTTTTCAACTTTATTATTTAACTCCGCCATTACCTGTCATCATTTTAAACGGTCACTGATTCGCGTGATTTAATTAAATTGTGTATTAAATTTTACAAAGTGAGTAAGATCTATGTTTTATTCGTCTCAGTCCTTCTGTGTAATACCGTCTTTAGTCAGGGCGGCCTTGTCAATGTAAATGGCAGTTTTGGAGATTTTGGCCAGTACTCCATGCATCCGCTGACCAACAGTTACAATATCAACACATTCAATACGGTTGAAAATACTAAAGGAAGGAGATATTTTTTTGATGAATGGGTAAAGGGAACGGTCATAGACAGTTCAGGGAAAGAGATAAAAAGCGATGATTTTTTTTTCAATTTTGATAAAGTCAAAAATAGCCTGCTGGTTACAAAAGATAAGAAAGAAATCATTGAAGTCAATAAAGAATCCATCAGGGAAATCCATTTCACTGATAAAGGAATTAACTATGATTTTGTGAAGGAGGAAAAAATCATACCCTATAAGTTTGTGGAGGTTTTAGTACGTAATGATCGGGTGGGCGTTTACAAAACCATAAATACCCATCTGGTAAAAGCCAATTATACTACAAACGGGTTAACGGAATCCGGAAATCCCTATGATGAATTTGTGGACGCACCGGCCTACTATATTTGTTACAAGGGAGCCTGGAGTCCTGTTTTACTTAAATTCAAATCCATAAAAACGGTTCTGAAGGAAGAATCCAAAAAGGTCAACCAGTTTTATGCTGATCATCTGAACGACGAAGTGGATGAAAATTACTTAAAATCAATGGCCACTTATATCAACCAGTAGAAGGGAACATGATTTGGATCTGTTCATTTCACATCAAACCCTCATCTGCAAAACTGAAATAGCCCTCGTGACTCACGATAATATGGTCAATCACTTTGATGTCAAAAAAACGGGCGGCTTCCCGGATTTTATAAGTCAGGTCCTCATCCGCCTTGCTGGGTTTGAGATTTCCTGATGGATGATTGTGACAAAGGATCAGGTTCACTGCGTGGGATTCCAGGGCTTTCTTTAAAATGATGCGCGGATCAGCCACCGTGCCGGTAATCCCACCCTGGCTTACCACTTCAAAATGGTTCACCCGGTTGGCCTGATTCAGGAAGAGGACGGCAAAAACCTCCCGGCAATGGTCCTGCAGCACCGTCCGCAGGTATCCGGCCACCTGCCGGCTGTCCCGCACAACTGGTTTTTCCAGGGCACCTGTGCTGTGCCGCCTCCGGCCCAGTTCCAGGGCAGCCAGGATGATAACGGCTTTTACCTTGCCGATTCCCTTGATTTTCAGGAGATCATGAATTTCAAGCCGCCCCAGTTCATTCAGGTTGTTTTTCACCGAATGCATCAATTCCCTTGCAAGTTCTATGGCATTTTTTTCGCGGGTACCGTTTCCGATCAGGATGGCCAGGAGTTCAGAGTCTGCCAGGCTGTTAGGGCTTTTACTAAGTAATTTTTCACGTGGCCTGTCAGCTTCCGCCCAGGTCTTGATAGCGTAGTTTTGCTCTTGCATGGGATAATGATATGGCCTATTTTTAGTCTTTACAATCCCCTGTTTGTGGTGTTTCCTGATAAGGAATCTAACCCGGACCGGAATCCTTTTGAAAAACTAAAGTAATATCCATGAAACCAAAATCTACTCTTTCTGCCATCGGTGGCTGGAATTCCTTCTTCTTCTGCCTGGGCATGTATTTCGTTGCCTTATTCTTTTCCATCTTTGTCTGTTCTTCCATTTTTTACATTGTGAACAGCAATAAACAGGTTGCCAAAGCATCTTTCGCTGAAAAGACCAGCCCGAAGACTGAACTGGCTTCTGTTAAATAAAATGGCAGGAGGCCTGGAGTCTGTTTGGCCGTTGACCGTTGGCCGTTGGCCGTTGACCGTTGGCCGTTGGCCGGAAAGCGCGTTGGGCGTTGAGCCTTCAGCTGATTCATAATAATTCCCTCCCATTCCTTGAGGCTTTTCCTTTAAGATTATATCTTCGTTCCAACACTTAATCTTATGCAGGGAATAGCCAAGATCTTCTCCGGTACAGGTTCCCAATACCTGGCCGAAAAAATTTGCCGTCGTTATGGCTGTCCTTCCGGAAAAATAACCATCCAGCATTTCAGTGACGGGGAAATTCAGCCCGTTTTTAACGAAAGTGTGCGGGGAGACATGGTTTTCCTGGTCCAAAGCACGTTTGCGCCCACCGACAACCTCATGGAACTCCTGCTCATGATCGATGC
>DHWT01000120.1 GCA_002413325.1 Chitinophagaceae bacterium UBA5175
CCCAGTGCCAGAACCAGTGCCAGTTATAATGGATGAGGTTGTCTTTGTATTCCCTGCGCGGGGCGGGGCCCTGCCAGAGTTCATAGTTGAGCGTGGCGGGTACCGGTACCACTTTACCGGTGCCGATGGATTTGCGGTCGTTCACATACCAGGCTTTGGCCATATAGGTGTTGCCGATAATACCCTCACGCACTTCTTTTACGGCCTGTATTAAAGTGGGAAAGGACCTGCGCTGATTTCCCATCTGGATCAGCTTACCATAACGGGCACGGGCCTTCACCAGCATCTCCCCTTCCGCAGGATTCTGACCGCAGGGTTTTTCGACATATACATTTTTTCCATGGCTTACGCCCAGGATCGCAGCGGGTGTGTGCCAGTGATCCGGCGCGGCGATCACCAGTCCGTCAAAATCTTTTTTCTGCACGAGCTCCCGGATGTCCCGGACCAGGACCGGTTTGCGGGCCGCGTCCTTCAGCGCATCAAACCCATGCCGGATGGCGCCGTCTTCCACATCGCAGATATAGGCGATCTCCACATTGGGGAGTTGCGCGTAGGATTTGGCGAGGTAGGAACCCCGGCTGTTCAGTCCCATGACGGCCAGCACCACTTTATTGGAAGGAGCTCCTTTCCCGAATACCGGGAAATTCAAAATATGGACGCCCGCTGCGGCCATGGAGCCGGTTTTGATGAAATCCCTTCTTTTCATATCCCTGAATTTTTTAGATTATTGCAGCACCTGGATTTTGATGCTCCGGTAACTGACTTCATTGCCATGATCCTGGAGCAGGATATGCCCTTCGGGCGCTTCACCGAAATTCGGCCAGATCTTAAACTTGCTCTGGGCCACCAGCGCCTGGAATGCCGGCGATCCCCGTTCGTATTCGAGCACTTTGATTCCGTTCAGGTAATGTTCCACATGGTTGTTGGGATATACGATGATCCTTCCGGTGTTCCATTGTCCGATGGGATGGATAAACCGCTGTTGTTTGGCAGCCGGTATCAGATCGTATAAAGATGACAGCGTGCGGTCCCCGTCCCTGCCCAGTTTGGCATCCGGATGCAGACTATCGTCCAGCACCTGGTATTCCAGTCCGATAGCCGAGCCCTCGTTTTTTTCTTTGAGAGTAACGAAATATTTCACCCCGCTGTTGGCACCCGGCGTGAGTTTGAAATCGAAGGACAGATCAAAAGCCTTGTACTGGTCGAGCGTGACGATATCGCCGCCGTTGGCGGATTCATGGCCATCAGAGGAAAGCACCGTAATATTTCCGTCCCGGATCTGCCAGCCTTTGGAGGGGAAACTGTCTTTATACGCCCCGCGCCATCCTTTGGAACTCTCCCCGTCAAACAACAGTTTCCATCCGTATTTCGTTTCGTAGTCCGTCAGATAATTGGGAACGGTATTCATCACATAGACCCCTTTGGAGATATCCGTAAACTTCGAGAGGGAACGGATGCGGATATTCCTGAAAAAGACCCGTTGTCCGGCCAGTTCCGGTTTGGAAACGGCATGCACCTGCAGGGCGATGAATCCGTTGTAATCCAGCATATCCACCATATAGGCTGCGGGGATATTGTTGACCCAGGTTCGGGTTTCATTACCGATGCATTCTATACGGATTTTGTTGAAAACTTTTAATTTGAAAGCGGACTGTGCTTTGGGATTCAGCGAAAGCGGGTAGAGCCAGTCCCGGCGACCCTCATCATAAATACCCCCGGACCAGCGGCGGGAAGAGGGATCCAGTTCAAACTGATAGCCATATACTTTACCCGCCCCGTTGTTAGCGCTCTGATCAAAATGGCTGCGGAACTGTATACCGGAATTGAACGTGGTATCATCCATATAGACTTCCATCTCCAGGACAAAATCCCCGAATTCCTTATCTGTTGCCAGGAAGCTGTTGGGAGAATTGGGAACGGAGATACCGACGATGGTGCCCTGGTACACTTCAAAACGGGCTTTACCGGCGAGCTGCTTCCAGCCGGTCAGTGTTTGTCCGTCGAAGAGGTCGACCCAGTTTTTCTGGGCATCTGCGTGGAGGATACTAAAAAGAAAAGCTAACAGGGAAAAGAAAAAAATCCGCTTCATATGACAGAAAATTTTGGAATCAAAATACGGACTAAGTTAACCATTGAAGATCATTTCCCTGCGGGTATCTGGTTTTTTAACAGGCGGTTGCTCCGGCAGAAAAAACCGTTTTCTCCACATATCAATATAATCCCACAAATAATTTGCCCGAAGCCCATTTTCCATTATTTTTGCACCCTCAAAACAGGGGGATACCCCTGATTTTGAACCAAATGCGCCGATCCGTTGTGAAACGGTTTGAGCAGATTCCGTAGCTCAGCTGGTAGAGCATTACACTTTTAATGTAGGGGTCCTGGGTTCGAGTCCCAGCGGGATCACGTTTAGCTTTTGAAACCCGCTCTGGTAGCGGGTTTCATCATTTTTACTGTCTTTTATTTAAATCGCAACTGTCTTTCTGCTGATTAAAAGAAAACCTCACCCATTCGCTTAGATTAGATCAAAAAATCATAGGTCCTAAAATTCCTGGATACTGTTTTCGAAGCACTGAAGTCAAAATTTAAGGATTGACTTTTTAGAATCCCATTTCAGAAACTTTCTGATGCTGCCTTTTTAGGCTCCAATATATTCAGGACCGGGGGTACCCAGGCAACTCCATTGTAGACTGGCTGGTTGAGGGTACAGCTCTCAGAATAACAACACATCCATCTTTTAAATGAGATCAAATTGTATGCTCCCCTCCCTTTTTAAGTGAGCTGATGGAGAAGAAAGTTTTCAATATTGTATTTTGATTCATGACGAAAATCATAAATCGGATTGAGCACGATCAATACTTATTAAATAATCTAAAAATATTTTTGTATGGTTATCATCCTGCCTTATTTAAAATTTCTATTCCCTTCAGATTAGACCGTTAGTAATCTTAGTCAGCCTTTTTGAACAACATCAAAGAGGAGTGAGAAATTATTGACATGAACCTTATGGAATTTCAACAAGCGGCATTAACCATTTAAGGTAAATAAAAAATTATTTTATTCACATCAAATACTATTAACATGCACAATCAAAAAAAACAACGAAAGCAAATTCTGGGGCTTGCTTTTGTTTTATTCTTAGCAGTTTTCTCCTTTTCTGCGCAAGCGCAACAAAAACCCAATATTCTACTGATCGTATGCGATGACCTTGGTTTCGGAGATATGGGGTCATACGGTGGTGGTGTAGGGCGCGGAATGCCAACCCCAAACCTTGACAAGATGGCTAAAGATGGAATGTCTTTCTATTCTTTTTACGGACAGTCAAGTTGTACACCCGGTCGTGCAGCCATGCAAACCGGTCGTTTTCCAAACCGCAGTGGTATGACGACTGTTGCATTTCAGGGACAGGGAGGTGGTTTGCCAGCCGCAGAATGGACACTTGCTTCGGTACTGAAGCTTGGAGGATACAAAACTTATTTCACCGGAAAGTGGCATCTGGGAGAAGCGGACTATGCATTACCAAATGCACATGGGTATGATGTAATGAAAAATTGTTTCTTATATCACTTAAATGCTATGACTTATTCCGACTCAGCCTGGTTCCCTTCAATGCCTAAAGAGCTTCGCGACATGTATACCAAGGTGACAAAAGGTTCTATGTCAGGCAATGCCGGCCAACAGGCAAAAGAAGACTGGAAAGTTACCGCAGAATATGTAAACACTCCTGAAAAAGGGGTTGTTGGAATTCCTTACCTGGATAATTATATAGTGCAAGCTGGTCTTGACTTTTTAACCGATGCGGCAAAATCGGGTAAGCCATTTTTTATCAATGTCAATTTCATGAAACTGCATCAGCCGAACTTACCTGCACCTGAATTTATTGGTAAGTCTATTTCTAAAACCAAATATGCCGATGCGATGGTAGAGTTGGATTATCACGTGGGACAACTCATGGATAAATTGAAAGAACTGGGCATGGATAAAAATACTTTAGTCTTTTTTACCACAGACAATGGTGCATGGCAGGACGTTTATCCGGATGCGGGTTATACGCCATTCCGTGGTACAAAAGGAACTGATCGCGAAGGTGGCAGCCGGGTTTCAGCGTACGCAGTATGGCCAGGCAAAATTGCCGCAGATGTAAAGAACCATGATATCATTGGTGGTTTGGATTTTATGGCAACTTTTGCTTCACTTGCCGGTGTGAAATTACCAGTTAATGATCTTGCCGGACAACCAACCATATTTGACAGTTACGATATGTCGCCTGTTTTATTTGGTACCGGACCAGACCCTCGCGAAGTTTGGTATTACTTTACCGAAAATGAACTTTTGCCTGGAGCCGTTCGCTGGCACCAGTATAAATTTGTTTTCAGTTTACGGGGTGACGATGGTGCGCACACAGGCGGTTTAGCAGTAGATGCAAACCTGGGCTGGAAAGGTGCAGAGAGTTATGTTGCTACTGTTCCGCAAATTTTCGACTTGTTGCAGGATCCCCAGGAACGTTATGATCGTTTCATGAATAACTTCACGGAATCCACCTGGCTGGGTCCGGTTATGGGAGAACAACTTTCAGCTGTAATGAAAACTTATGCAAAATATCCTCCACGCAAATTGCAAAGCGATGGATATACGGGTCCGATCAAGATCTCGAC
>DHWT01000110.1:0-2966 GCA_002413325.1 Chitinophagaceae bacterium UBA5175
CTTAACGCTTAACGCTGAACGCCTAACGCTTAACGCGTTTGATTATTAATGGTTAATTGTTAATATAAAATGAATCCATTAATTAATAAGTAATTCATCACTCATAATTCATAATTCATAACTCATAACCCACCAACGGCACTGGCATTAAGCCTTCAGCTTCAGGCATATTTCTTCGGCTGTCTGCAATATACGTGCAACATCGATCGAACTGTATTCAGGTGTATACAATTTCATCTCGCATTCATTGAGGATATTTTTCAGCCTGATGATTTCTTCGTCGCTCCAGTTCCTTTCGCGCAGACCGCTGGCGATATTTAATTTATTGAGTTCACTGGCAGGCAACTGCAGTTTATCCGAAACGGCTTTCCAGACCGTACGGTTTACGGAAGCATAGAATTTCCCATAATCGCCTGCAGCCATGTATTCCCTGGACTCCTGCAAGGGGTCAGTGATCTCTGGAGTTGCATCTAATTCATCCAAAGCATCTGGCTTTTGGGTTTCGGCAGCCTTCCCCGCATTTTTCTTTTTTATCTGCCTGTATAAAATAATTGCTGAGCCGGCAAGCAGGAGCAGTGCCGCGGACCACCCTGCATACCGGGTCCAGTCGGTATGGATTGAATCCGGCGGTATCGTCGGGAGGGGTGCCCGTTTCTTTTTCTTCGCCCGGTTTACCTGGATGTAGATCGAATCACTCCCGGCAGTCTTATATTTTCCGGAACCCGGATCAAAATAACTCATTGTAACCGGGGACAGGATGTATTTACCCGGCTGGGTACAAATGAAGCTATAAGTAAATGTTTTGGAACCGCTGAGGGGCGCCATCGCTTTATTAATATTCTCCTTGCTGCTCACATCATAGGATTCCATGTTTGCCGGCCAGCTAACCGAAGGTGCATTGATTACCGGCAGGTTGCCGGTTCCTTTTACCTCGATGGATAAAAGGGCCGCATCGCCTGTATCCACTTCCCGTGAATCAACAGAAGCCTGAATGGAATATTTTCCAACAGCCCCGTTGAAGTCTGCCGGTTTACCTGCTTCAGGCAGGGGCTTTACATGAACGATAACCGGTTTACTATCCAGCACGATATGCTGGGTGAACGGCGTACCACTGACTTCCGGTTCAAAAAGCCTGTCCAGCAAACTGCCCAGCCCCTGGTCGGTGCTTTTGGATGAACCCGCATCAGCCTTGATAAAATAGATATTATTATCCAGTTCCACCGGGTCCAGCGTGATATCGCCGGGCTGCAGGGGGATCAGCTGGGTCTTCCGGATAATATGGACAGAAAAATTCCTGCCATTTACTTTTTCAACTGAAACCCGGTCATCTGTCGGATCGATCATGTCATATACACTGAATCCATTCAGGGAAGGGTGCCGCGTAACGCGGGAATCCGAACGCAGGCGGGCATATAGTTTATACGTAGCTACAATGGGTTCACCCAGGTAACAATCTGTTTTGCTGACATCCACTTTTATAAAAAAATTCTTCCGGATTTTATCTTCCACATTTTCCCCGGGCTTCAGCACTTCATCCATATCCACTGCTGGCTGGGCCGTGGGCCAGGACGGATCCGGCAGCGGACTGAATCCGGGTACACCGGGATTTCCCCCGCCGGACTGTTTATTTACTTTGAGCCGCAGGGGGCTGGTATGCATGAGTTGCCCGTCTACCATGGCCGTAGCGGGTTTTATCATCAGTACCCCGACCCTTTTGGGTTGCAGCACAAAACGGATTCCTTTGTACTGGGACATGGCCCCGTTCACGATGCTCATGCCTGTGGACTGGGTCGGGCCCTCCACGATGTTAAAATCGGGGAAATCCGGTGTCTGAAAGTCTTCGATCTGCCTGGCATTTTCAACTACAAACTGGACCTGGACGTAGTCGTTCTTCCCCAGTTCCTTCGTACTGGCCTGGGCAGTAAATTGAACCTGGGCCATGGCCGGACTCAGGAGCCCGGACAGCCAGCAGAAAATGAAAATTCTGAAAAGTATAAATGATCGGATGGTTGTCGATTTAAAGTGGTAAACTACCAGCGCCTGCAAATATAAAAACAGGGTAAAGTCTTATCCTGTAAAAATGAGTTAAAATGCCTAACGCGTAACGCTTAACGCCTAACGCCCCTAATTCATAATTCATAACTCATAATTCATAACTCATAATTCATACCCCCCAACGGACCGCTCCTCATACATCTCCCGCAAGCGGACGGATTACGAGTTCCTCCACCACGGCCTGGGGAGAAAGCCTGGCAATCTGAACAATGGTATCTGAAATATCCGAAGGCTTCATGATACGATCCGGATCCACGCCGCTACCCGACCAGGAGTCGGTATAGACCGCACCCGGATAAATGCAGGTCACTTTGATCGAATAGGGTTTCAGTTCTTCCCGCAGGTTTTTTGAAAAACCGGTCAGCGCAAATTTGCTGATACTATAGGATCCGCCATTCGGATATGCCTGCAGGGCGGCTATAGAACTCATATTGAAAAT
Organism: Chitinophagaceae bacterium UBA5175; assembly: GCA_002413325.1. Taxonomy (GTDB): domain Bacteria; phylum Bacteroidota; class Bacteroidia; order Chitinophagales; family Chitinophagaceae; genus Puia. The sequence goes on from DHWT01000110.1 coordinate 2,495, forward strand.
ATGGCCCGATTTCCTCTTCATCATCGAAGGCAGGAGCAAACGGGTGAGGTGGTAAGCGCTGAGTAGATTGACATGCAGCATATTTTCCAGCTGACCTTCCGGTTCGTCAATAATCCGGCCGGGTTCAAAAGAACCGGCATTGTTGATCAGGATATCCGGTTCCACCCCCTGGCCCAGCACCCAGTTTCCAAAATCCAGCGCGCCCTGTTTTGCAGACAGGTCAAATGGTTTTGCCTTGATAACCTGATCCGGGAATCGACTCATGAGAGACTCCAATGCGTTATAAAGTTTTACTTCATTGCGCGCGGTGAGATAGAGATCATGCCCTTCCGCAGCAAAGGCTTCAGCCAGGCTGAATCCGAGTCCCCTGGAAGCTCCGGTAATTACGGTTTTCATATATGCAATTTACGCATTAGCACTTAACGCCTAACGCCTAAAGCCTACCGCCCAATTCATAACTCATAATTCATAA
>DHWT01000110.1:3226-4010 GCA_002413325.1 Chitinophagaceae bacterium UBA5175
ATTCATAATTCATAACTCATAACCCTCCTACTGCCAACAAGTGTTAAATTGCACCATGCCATACCAGCATCTTTTTTTCGACCTCGATCATACCCTCTGGGATTTTGACACCAACAGCCGTGAAGCCCTGAAAGATATCTACCATTCCCTTTCCCTGGCCGATGCCGGGGTGTATGATTTCGAACTGTTTCATAAACGATACCTGGATCATAATGAACGCCTCTGGGACCGGTACAGGAAGGGGCAAATGAAAGTGGATGAACTCCGGTGGAAAAGGATGTCCCTGAGCCTGCTGGAATTCAAGATTGGCGACGAAGCCCTGGCGAAGAAAATGGGTGTTGCCTTTCTTGAAATTCTTCCTGCCAAAAAAACGCTCTTCCCCCATACGGTAGAAATACTGAATTATTTAACTGAAAAAAAATACGAACTCCACCTCATCACCAACGGCTTTGAAAAAACGCAACATCACAAATTGAAAACCGCCCGTATAGATACTTATTTCAGGGAAGTCATTACTTCCGAAGGGTCCAACAGCCTAAAACCGCATCCGGAAATCTTTGAATACGCCCTGATGAAAACCGGGGCAGGGAAAAAGGAAAGTATCATGATCGGTGATACGCCGGATGTGGATATCCTCGGCGCAAGGGAAGCAGGAATCGACCAGGTATATGTAAATCATACCGGCAATCAGGAACCGGTCCAGGCTACCTATACCGTGAATTCATTGATAGAACTGATGGAGATTTTCTGATGAGTTATGAGTTATGAATTATGAGTTATGAAT
>DHWT01000110.1:4252-9338 GCA_002413325.1 Chitinophagaceae bacterium UBA5175
TGAATTATGAGTTATGAATTGGGCGTTAAGCGTTAGGCGTTACACATCACTACCATTCCGCCAGCACCGTAACGCCTCCCTTCACCTTTTGGTTGAGCGCGACTTTTACATGGGTGCCCGGCGGAAGCAAAACATCCACGCGGGATCCGAATTTTATAAACCCCATTTCCGCACTTTGCTCCACCTGCTGGCCCGGGGAAAGATAATTGATGATCCGTTTGGCCAGTGCACCGGCGATTTGTTTTACAAGCAGGGTGCCCTTGGGGTTTTTTATGACCACGCTATGGCGTTCGTTTTCTGTTGAAGATTTAGGATTCCAGGCGACCAGGTATTTCCCTTTGTGGTACTGGCTGTACACCACGTCCCCGCTTACAGGATTCACATTGCGGTGCACGTTGGCCGGACTCATGAAAATCGAAACCTGCAAGCGGCGGTCGTGAAAATATTCCACATCCGTAATCTCTTCAATCACGACCACTTTGCCATCGGCCGGGCAAACGATATATTTTTCATCCAGTGTCAGCACACGCGCCGGTACACGGAAAAAGGAAACAATAAAAAGCAGCAGCGCCAGGCTGGCTAAGAAAATAAACCAGCTCAGGGCCGGCAGGCTGAAACTGATATAATAAAATGAAACCAGGTTAATGACAGCAAAAATGATCGCGCAAAGAGCAATGGTCTTATAGCCTTCCTTGTGAATGGTCATTGGTAAAATAAATTCCGGGTTTCTTTAATTATGCAAACATAACAATGTAAAGCCAAATAAACGGGGTTGCAAAAAGCAGGGAATCGAAACGGTCGAGAAAGCCGCCATGACCGGGCATGATATGGCCACTGTCTTTTACCTGCGCGAGTCTTTTCAATTTACTTTGTATCAGATCCCCGATGGTTCCGACAACGGAAGCGATGGCAGCCACAACCATCCACTGGATTACGGGTTTGATATCATATCCGCTGCTTAAAAAATAACCCAAGCCGCCCAGGGCCAGTATAGAGAAAATAAATCCACCGATCGTGCCTTCCCATGTTTTTTTGGGAGAAATTTTTGTCAGCGGCGTTTTGCCGATGAGTGAGCCGACCAGATAGGCCATGGTATCATTCACCCATAAACTCAGGATGATCATCAGCACCAGTATTTTATTGATGGTTTCCAAGGCCGTGCCGGGATAAAAAGTGCGGAGGTTGAGAAGCAGGCCCAGGCTGAGTGAAATATAAACCAGGCCCAGGGCAGAATAACACAGATTGCGGATATAGATTTTACGGCTGTATAAAATTTCTGCTACCGGTAATATAAAAAGAAACAGCAGCCCGCCGAACAATCCCATATTGTGCAGTCCCGCATTTCCCCAATCCCCGGCAAAACCCGGGCGGCTTAAGTACATCATGACGCACCAGCCGGCGATCATGACACCGTATTTCTGAAAAGGACTGATCGATTCATATACCGGGTCAATTTTAGCGATCAGCTTCTGATATTCGAACCAGCATCCGAAATGAATAATGGAAAAAAGAATAAAAAAACTCCAGATATTCCAAACCAGCCCGGTCAGCATGACTGCCACGAATACCAGTGACGTCAGTGCCCTGATTTTGAAAGTAACCGCCTGAAGTGCCATAAAGTGAAGATACGTAAATGGTCATTATGCGGGATGATCCGGATCTTCAAAGGAATTAAATTCCGTTAACGCAGGGAACTCCGTGGCATAAGTGGTCGCCGATTTTTTCCTGAGATAATTCAATAAAAAAACAACCAGGGCCAGTGAAGCCACACCGACCAGACTGAAAAGGATGCCGGACGGGGATTTTGAATCCAGGTCGGCGAATTTGAAATAGATGAGCAGGATATTGATCGTATTGAATACAAAATGGCCCAGCATGGAGGTGAAGAGACTGCCGCTATACCAGTATAATGTACCCAGGATGATGCCCAGGGCCATGCGGGGCAGGAAACCCATGAACTGCATATGAAATGCAGAAAACAGGAATCCGGTGAAAATGATCCCGGGCCAGGCGGATTTGAATATCTGTATAAAAAGTTTTTGCAGGATGCCCCTGAAAAATAGTTCCTCCCCGATGGCCGGCAGGGCGCCCACCAGGAATATGGTGACCAGCAGGTCGGCCGGGCCTTTCATGTTCAATATATTTTCCAGGGTACCGTTTGCATTGGACTCACCGCTTTCCACCCATTGCTGGGTTATTTTCGGCAGGAGGTGTACAATGAATTCATTCAGCGTACCCAGGAATTCCACTGTAAAATATGCTGCGATCATTATGAGCAGTCCAAGAAGCAGGAATGATCTTTTTTGCGGTGGCCGGATTCCGGCAAAAGCCAGGGGAGCCGGGTCTGCCAGGTAGGCAAAAACCAGGGGAGGTATGAAAAATATTCCGAAGAACTGAACCACCAGCAAACCCTTGATTACACCGGCCAGCTCGGGACGGGCATAATCCGCGGGAGTCATGGAAGTAATCTGAATGACGCTCAGGTGGTTGATCCGGGCTACGATGCTGATCCCCAATGTGAATACAAGAAAAAGAATACCCCCCGTAAGGCCTCCGAAAATAATCAGCTGCATCCAGGCGGGTTTATTTCGTAGATAAGTATGCATGTTCAGAGCCCCGGCTAAAGGTTTAATAAGTATCTTTGCGCCCGGAATTTGTGCGAAATTAAGCATCCGGGCTTCAATTCCAGCATGGGTTAATCCATTCAGCACGATTCCTTTATCAAAATGGCGATTCAGATCGGAGAACATATCAGCCTGCCGGATTTCCCCCTGCTCCTGGCACCCATGGAAGACGTAAGTGATCCGCCATTCCGTTATGTGTGCAAGAAATACGGGGCCGACCTGATGTATAGTGAATTTATTTCTTCGGAAGGCCTGATCCGGGATGCCATTAAAAGCAAACAGAAGCTCGATTTTTTTGAATACGAACGGCCCTTCGGCATCCAGATTTTCGGAGGTGATGAAGAAGCCATGTCGCTGAGCGCCCGCATCATTGACGCAACGAATCCCGACCTGGTGGATATTAATTTTGGCTGCCCCGTTAAAAAAGTCGTTTGTAAGGGAGCCGGTGCCGCCGTCCTGAAAGATGTGCCGGCCATGGTTCGCCTTACGCGGGCTGTGATCCGGTCCACCCGTCTGCCTGTAACGGTAAAAACCCGGCTCGGGTGGGATGATGATTCAAAAAATATTGAAGAAGTGGCCGAACGTCTGCAGGACGAAGGCATCGGCGCCCTCACCATCCATGGCAGAACCCGTGCCCAGCTTTATAAGGGCGAGGCGGACTGGTCCCTGATCGCGCGCGTAAAAAATAATCCCCGGATACATATTCCCATATTTGGTAACGGGGATGTTGACTCCCCGGAAAAAGCATCGGCATATAAAAACCGTTATGGTGTGGACGGTATCATGATCGGCCGTGCGGCAATTGGTTATCCCTGGATCTTCCGTGAAATCAAACATTACCTGGAATCCGGGGAACACATGGAAGCACCTTCCATTGAAGAAAGGATTGATGTGATCCGCCAGCATCTGCACCGGTCCATCGAATGGAAGGGCCCGGTGCTCGGCATCCTGGAAATGCGCCGGCATTACAGTAATTACCTGAAAGGTATCCCGCATATCAAAGAAGTTCGCAACCAGCTGGTGCAGAAAGGAACTCTTGAGGAAATAGAGAACGTTTTGGAAAGCTTCAGGCTGAAAGCTGAAGGATTAAGGCCGGTGCTCGTTGACGGTTGACGGTTGACGGGTTATGAGTTATGAGTTATGAGTTATGGTCGCTAGGCGTTAGGACTTCCTGTTAAATTCCTCCAATAAAGAAACATAATGCACCGCCCTTTGCTCAGCAATATAATCTGCAATAAATAATTCAGCAGCCATCAGGGTGAGGGTAATGCCGAAACCCACCCAGAATATTCTACCTGCCTGATTGCGGAACAAAAAGATCAATATAAGTCCTGCGATAAAGGAGCCGGTCTCGATCCACCGGTAGATCCGGAATCTGGCGGTGACATTCCGCATGCGGCTGAGCTCTGTGGTTTTCAGCTGATCCGGGTTCATATCATAGGCATATACCTGGCTGATACGCTGGTCATCACTACGGGTAAATACGGCATAGCCGGCCGAGGCCTGAACAAGTCCCAGTATCAGCAGGGGAATCGCGGCACCGCGGTAAACCGGATTCTTCAGGCCAAAATAAAAGATCAGGGCCAGTCCGATGGCCACGAGCCCGATGACACCGAAAACAAGGCTTTCCTGTTTTTCGGCTATAAAATATTTCTCAATATCGGCTTTAGAAAGCATACACATTTCCCCTTTAAATATAACCATATCCATTTAGTCCGGGGCTGCTTATTTTTGCAAAAATTATCTATGCCCCGTTTCCTGGTTTCCGCCCTGCTGTTTTTGCTTTTATCCGGTTGCTCAAACAACAATGTACAGGAAGACGACAGCCTGAAGCCCTATTTTGATTCCGCCGGCGTGAGCGGATGTTTCGGATTGTTCAATAACGGGGAAAATGATTTCATCATTTACAACCTGCCGCGTTACCGCGACAGCGCTTATACACCTGCTTCCACTTTTAAAATCGTCAATTCGCTGATCGGTATCCAGACGGGCGTTATCCGGGATGAAAACATGGTGATCCCCTGGGACGGAGTTAAAAGATGGAATGAAGACTGGAACAAAGACCTTACCATGAAAGAGGCATTTGCCGTTTCAGCCGTTCCTTATTTCCAGGAAGTTGCCCGCCGGATCGGGCGCGATGCCATGCAGCGGTGGATCGACAGTCTCGGATATGGCAACCGGAATATCAGCGGTCCCATCGATTCCTTCTGGCTGAATAACCGGCTGAAAGTGAAACCCGATGAAGAACTGGGGCTGGTAAAAAAGCTGTATTTCGACCAGCTTCCCTTCTTCAAACGTACTCAGGAGATGGTGCAGTCCGTCATGCTGCGCGAACAGAACGCCAATTATAAACTCTCCTATAAAACAGGCTGGGGTGAACTGGAGAACGGACATCAACTGGGCTGGGTTGTGGGATGGATCGAAGAGAACAAACACCCCTATTTTTTCGTACTCAATTTTGA
>DHWT01000110.1:9655-11487 GCA_002413325.1 Chitinophagaceae bacterium UBA5175
CCCATTTAGGATTTTTTAACGGAAAGAAATAAATCACCCGGCCCGTCTTTGTTATCTTGCAACCGGATATCCTTTATCCTGAATTATGCATTTTCAGCACCCTGAATATTTTATTGGCCTACTTGTGATCCCCGGGCTCCTCTTCGGGTATTTCCGTCTGGTCAGCTGGAAGAAAAAGCTGGCCGCCCGTATCGGTGATCCCGCCTTGGTCGCACAACTCGTGAAATCCTTTTCGGCAGGAAATTACCTCCTGAAATTCATACTGGTACTGACAGCAGTTTTTTTCCTGGTGGCCGGTCTGGCCAACCTGCAGGCCCGGGGGAATGCAGAAAATATTTCCCGGAATGGGGTGGACGTGATGTTCGTACTGGATGTAAGTAAAAGCATGCTGGCGCAGGATGTGAAACCCAGCCGGCTGGATAAAGCCAAACAACTTTTATACCGGCTTGTAGACCGCTTACAAAATGACCGTATTGGTTTGATATTATTTGCCGGAAGGGCCTATATGCAAATGCCGCTCACCACCGATCACGGGGCGGCCAAACTTTATATTTCCGAAGCCGGACCGGAGGCTGTACCCACGCAGGGAACCGTTTTTTCAGAAGCGCTGAGTATGGCCAACAGTTCCTTCAACCGGAATGAACATAAATACAAAGCCGTTGTGCTGATCTCCGACGGGGAGGACCATGATCCCGAGGGTTTGAAAACCGCCAGGCAACTGGCAGAAAACGGGGTGATGGTGAATACAGTCGGTATCGGTTCACCCGAAGGATCCGTGATTATTGATCCCGAAACGAAGGAAACGAAAAAAGACGGCCAGGGGAACACGGTCATTTCCAAACTCAATGAGAAGGAACTCACCGGCATCTCGGATGCAACGAACGGGATCTATATCCACCTGGAGAACCTGGAAGATGCTACCATTACACTCACTCAGCGGCTGGACAGCATCGAAAAAAGAGCATTGTCCGATACCGAATTCATTAACTATAAAAATTATTTTCCCTGGTTCATCGGTCTGGCAGGGATCCTGTTGATCCTGGAATTATTCATCTCCGAAAGAAAAAGAAAAATTGCCTAAAACCGCCCATACCATATTATTTTTTTTCAGCCTGCTGACCGGTTTGTTCTCACGGGCACAGTCAACCGAAGCACTGATCCGCCAGGGGAACCGTTTTTATAATAAACAGGATTATGACCAGTCGCTCAACCATTATGAAAAGGCGTTGAAAAAATCTCCCGCGAACCCGGATGCCCGGTTTAACCAGGGAGATGCCCTGTATCGAAAAAATGATTTTGAAAAAGCCGCCGCTTCCTACGACGATGTTTTGCAATCCCGCGCCGATCCGAATACAAGGGAAAATGCCTATTACAATAAAGGTGTTGCCATGATCCGCCAGAAAAAACTTGAAGAAAGTATTGATGCCTGGAAAAATGCCCTGCGACTGAATCCCACCGACAGTGCTGCCCGGGATAACCTGGTAAAAGCCCTGCTGGAAAAAAAGAAACAGGAACAGCAGAACAAAAAAGACCAGCCCGAAAAAAAGCCAAAGGATAACAAACAGAAACAGGATAACCATCAGAACGACAACCGTCCCAAACCCCAGCAAAGCAAGCTGACCAAACAACAGGTGGAACAATACCTGCGTTCCCTGGAACAAAGGGAAAAAGACGTTCAGGATAAGATGAACCAGAACAAAAACCATTCGCTGAGCCAGCCGGACAAGGATTGGTAATCGCCGCGGCGAATCGTTAATTTTGCAGAATCATTCCGCAGATCATGATGCAGTTGTACACTTCCTCCCTGACAGCCTACAAGCGATTGAATACCG
>DHWT01000045.1 GCA_002413325.1 Chitinophagaceae bacterium UBA5175
TCTTGTTTTTCAGCAGGTTTCTCCAAGCGATCTTCAGGTTGTTCTTAAACATGGGCGAAGGTTTATTCCGGCTGTAAGAAACCAAGAAAGTGCCAGTTTTATAAGATCCTGCCCGTCAATGAACTATGAAGTGCGGCTGTTTTTAGGACTGTACGAAATTGAACTATGGGTGTGCGGTTTTTCAGCAGCCGGTAACCGTAAACCCCGACCTGAAGCCGGCAGTCCGAATTCCATGGGTTATCCATTTGAGCCCTTCACTCCCATTTTAAAAACCGGACGTCCTAACGACCATATGATATGTATAACGCAAACCCGCACACTATCAAAAGCAATTCCCTTTGAGCAATTTGCCTTATAGCATAAATTTGAGTGCTGTGTCGCATTTTAAACAATCATCATTCTATCTATGGGAGCTTGGGGGACAGGAATACTTCAAAACGATACAACTGCGGACATTTGGGTAGAGTTTAAAGAACTTTACAATAAAGGACTTTCACCGAAAGATATCAGACTTAAGCTTGAAAAGGAATACGAGCCTCAAAGTGACACAGAATATTATGCGGAAATATGGACAGGAATTGCATATGGACAATGGATGTGTGGTGACATTGAAGATTATACTTTCAAAAAATTAAAGGACGCTACTAACTTAAAATGGCTTACACTTTGGGCTGACGACAAAAAGTCTATTGAAAAAAGGGTTAAAGCAATTTCTGATTTCATACAAAAAATTCAAACGCCAAGACCAAACCCATTAAGAAGAAAAAAAATAGTCGTTAGACATTCCCTCTTTAAAAAAGGCGATGTTATTGGAATAAAAATCAACGACAAATATTTTATCGCTGCAATTGTGACGAGCCACCAAGATTTTGAAAATGACGGACAAAATACAATTGCATTCACCGACTTTCTTTTTAAAGGTCCAACAACACTAAACGAAGTTCTTAATTCCAATATACTTTATTTAGATATTGGCGGTTCAAATAAATATTACAGGGGCTTTTATGAAGCCATATTTTCTGCGAGGAATATGGTTAAGCAAATTGATAAAGCATTCATTATTGACAAAATTGATACTACTGAATTTCTCTGGTTAGGAGTAGGGACACCAATTGGAGACTGGACTAAAATTGAAAATTTAGTTGAAGAACAACTTAACTTTCTTAAAAGCAATAAATCTGATAGCCCTTTAAATGTTTCAGTAAATCAGTTCTTAAAAAGGGACAACAAACTGGAAAGTATTTTAATAGAATGGGACAAAAAAATATTTAGGGAGAAGCTGCAACCGCAGAACGCCACATAACATTAGTATTGCCAATAGTGGAGTTGGACATTGAAACAATCAGCAGCGGTAATTCTATTATACTGCGGTTCGGAGCTTGACGAATAGAGTCCAGCTTTAGTTCTTAATATTTAACTTTATCAAAAAGCCAGGCAGCAGTACCGGCGGACGGCATTCGAATTCCCCACCATCGGCAATACCTGTGTTGTGTATCATTCGTGAATGTCAACAATTCGCTCAGCTAGGAAAGCACAAAATGGCGGATAATTCAGACCCAGAAGCTTTGAATTACTTAAACCGAAAACCCGGGAAATATTCCGGACGTACTTATTTTTGCTAACAGTACAAACTTAATATCTTAAAACAAGAGACAAAATATGGAGGTACATCATCATCCTGATATAAATCACAAGTCTAAAAAGTGGAAAGAATATTTCCTGGAATTCCTAATGATCTTTCTCGCCGTTACTTTAGGATTTATTGCAGAGAACCTTCGAGAGCATATTACTGACAGAGTAAAGGAAAGACAATATATCGCAGGCTTCATCCGCAATGTTAAAGATGATACCGCCAGTTTGCGTCATGTGATTGAGTTCGATCAGCAACAGGTAAAAGGAGTTGACAGCATGTTAAAGCTTTCGCACGTAAACATGGCTATCGATTCAAACCGAAAATCATTCTATTATATGGCCTTTCAATATTTTTTTACTTCAGCCATTTTTAAAAGCAACGATGCCACATTGCAGCAACTAAAAAGCACAGGCGATTACAGGCTCATCGAAAAAAACCATGTAGCGGACAGCCTCACAAAATATGACGCCGATATTCACAGCATTTATAACCAGGGCGTATACTACGAAGCATATTTTAAAGAGATATTGTCAAGACTCGATGAGATGACTGACATGACAATCCTGGGAGACACATCTTTTATAATAAATGGCAGGATGACGAACAAGCCATTTCCCCGACTGCGAGACAACGAAGGAAAATTACCGACTCTCTTCAACAAGATTTTTGATTTTAGGATTATTACATATGCTTATTCAGAGAATTTTCTAAAACCGCAACTGGAAAATTCAAAAAGCCTGATTAGATTTCTAAAAAAAGAATATGACATTCAAGACTAAAAGCTGTACACTTAAAATTGCAGCCTTCCGGGAATTAGCGCAAACAGAACAGGAATATCAGTTTATATTATGGATATTCAAGACAAAAAGTATTTGCCTGAAACTTATGGAAAAAGAATAGGTAAGGCAGGTAAACGGACACCTCAATAATTTGAAAACAATAGACAAAACAAACATAAAATGGAGTTTTCACCTTCGAACCATGTTGTCAAACTGTGTCTTCAAGGGATGAACAGGGAAGAAACAGGCAAACCTGAAGAAGCCAGCAAACTATTTCTGCAAGGTTGGAACGCAGCAACAAACGACTTTGAAAAATTTCTTGCCGCTCATTATTTAGCCCGACATCAAAAAACTATTTCGGATAAATTGACCTGGCTTGAAACTGCTTTACAGTTTGCATTAAAAATGAATGATAACGCTGTAGAGAGTGCTTTTCCTACCCTGTATTTGAATATTGCCAAATGTTACCAGGACTTAAATAACCATATCAAAGCAAAAGAATATTCTGACCTGGCTATTTCTTCCAGGTGCCATCCTTCTGACAAAGGACCATTTTTCCACGGGACGAAAGCAGATTTGCAGGTTAGCGATTTACTGACAGCAGGCGGTAATTCCAATTACAAATCTGAACTCAGAATGAATCACATTTATTTCACAGCATTAGTAAACGGTGCAGGACTTGCGGCAGAATTAGCAAAAGGAAACGGGGAACCAAGAGTTTATGTAGTTGAACCGACAGGCAGCTTTGAAAACGACCCAAATGTTACTGACAAAAAATTTCCCGGAAATCTAACGCGTTCCTATCGCAGTCAAGACCCACTGAAAATCGTTGGTGAAATCAGAGATTGGGTAAAACTGACACCGGAGGAACTTAAAAACTGGCATGAAAGATTGACGAAGGTTAAGGGAGAAATTGTCAACTAATTTATAAAATGCAAGACAGAAAACAACGAACCGCTGACAAAGGCTTTGCCGCAGGGCCTGTAGACAGGACAACAATCTGCTGTTGTACTACTATCAACTAAAAACAGGCGGACTGAATTCTTCCTGGTTTTTAGTTGTTAACTTCAGCTTAGGTAATTATAATCGGCATTAGTTGCCGGGCTGACAGTTACAAAATACCAACACAGCAGCCGGCCCCGGAGGTTAGCTGCAATGGGCTCGACGTGAACTTGTAAAATTCCTTATTTGTTTGAAAGTCCCATATGGAGACAATTATTACAGATGAGATCAAAGAATTTGTAAACGAAGTTAAGCTTGGCTTTGTGGCGACTGTCTGCCCGGACGGTACGCCTAACTTATCACCAAAAGGAACTACAATAGCCTGGGACGACAACCACCTGACATTTGCAGATATTCATTCACCCGGAACAATTGAAAATTTAAGAACCAATCCCGTAATAGAAATTAACATTGTCGATATTTTCACGCGAAAGGGGTTTCGCTTTAAAGGGGTAGGACAGGTACTTTCTGAAGGTGACTTTTTTGAACAAATTCTTGCACATTACCGAAACAAAGGGACAAAACATCCCATCAAAAATATCGTTCTGGTACAGGTTGAGCGCATACTTCCGCTCATTTCACCAGCCTATTTCACCTCTCTTAACGAACAAGAGATAAAAAATTACTGGATGAACTATTGGAATGAAAAAAATAAAAAGTAGTAGACTTTTTATCGACTTTTGTAACTTTATCCGGCTTCGGCTACCGGCTGACATTTTCCAAATTTCCGCCCGAACCGTCAGGCCCCGGGCCGTAGCCCGTGCACATCATTCTACGCCCTAAAAAACTTTAACGGACAAAAGATTACAAATTAATAAATGAATCAGATGAGAAATTTAATATTCTTCATGCACACTTCACTGGATGGTTTTGTAGCAGGTCTTAACGGAGAAATCAATTGGATAAATCTGGATGAAGCAATGTTTGACTTTGTTGCGACAATGACAGACCAGGCTGACACCGCACTCTATGGGCGGGTAACTTATGAAATCATGCAAAGCTATTGGCCAAAAGCAGGTGAAAAACCAAACGCATCAAAACACGACAAAGAGCATTCAAATTGGTACAACCGTGTTTCAAAAGTTGTATTATCTAAAACGCTTCAGGAAAACGGACTCCACAATACCAGGGTTATCGGCGACCAGCTTTCGGACAACATTAATAAATTAAAGCAACAGGACGGAAAAAATATCATAATATTTGGAAGTCCCGGCGCTTCACAATCGCTGTTAAATCAGGGACTCATTGACGAGTTTTGGCTCTTTGTCAATCCAATTATATTAGGACAGGGCATGCCGCTATTTAAAAATATAACCGGGACGACCAAACTGAAATTTGCCGGGTCTAAAACCTTTGGCTGTGGTGTAATTGCACTTCATTATGAAAAATCATAAGTAAACCGACCGTCGTTCAGACTGACCGCCGTCCCCTCCCGGGCATAGAAACCCGGTCTCCGAAAAAAGTACCGAAAAATATTTGCGTAACTCAAAAGTTACCTGTATATTCGTAACCTCAAAGTTACTTATATGCAAAAAGAAATCAAACAAACCTGGTTTTTCAAACAGACACCAGAGGAAGTCTGGGACTATCTTACCAAGCCCGAACTCATTGAACAATGGCTGATGAAAACGGATCTTCAGCCGGTAAAAGGGCATAAATTCCGCTTCACTTTCACGCCAAAGACAGGTAGTCCGTATGACGGTATCGTTGATTGCGAAGTACTGGAAGTGAAACCCTTTTCAAAACTTTCCTATTCCTGGAATGGCAGTTCAAATGGCGGACAAAGGACCTTCAATTCAAAAGTTGAATGGATTCTTGTTCCGAAAGAAAACGGAACAGAACTCCGATTGCAGCACAATGGCTTTTTATTGCCGGAAGATGTTCTCAATCACACGAACGGCTGGAATTCCTGCCTGAAACGATTTGAAGAACTCATAAACACGGTTAAAATATGACTGCCCAAACCTTAGACGCCTTTCAGGTCATTGCCGACCCAAGCAGAAGGAAAATGCTGCAACTGCTTTCAAAAGACAATATGACGATTAACGCTTTGGCCGAAAACTTTGATATGAGTCGTCCTGCGGTTTCCAAACATATAAAAATCATGTATAAGGCCGGCTTCATTTCCATCACCGATATTGGCAGGGAACGCTATTGCACTTTGAAACAGGACGGCTTTAACGAGTTGCAGGATTTCATCAACTACTTTGATAAATTCTGGACGAACAAACTCAACAAACTGCAATCAATCCTGGATCAAAAATCAAGATGATAAATACAAAATATGCGGTAGCCGTCAAGGTTACAAAACCTGCGGACCATGTCTTCCGTCAAATCATCAATCTTAAAAATTGGTGGGTTGAAGAATTTACCGGAGAAGAACCCAAACTCAATTCCGAATTTGTATTAAAGTCGGGGGATGGACATTTCTCAAAAAACAAAGTGATTGAATTTGTGCCGGACAAAAAATTCACATGGATTACAATAGAGAGCAAACGAGTTGCAGACAACTTTGACTGGACCGGAACAAAAATGATATTTGAACTGGCATCCGAAGACGACAACACAATTGTCACATTCACTTATGACGGAATCGTTCCTGAAAATCAGGAGGAGCAGTTAAAAGAGATATGCAATTACTGCATCAGGAATTTACTCTACAACTATCTTGAAAGTTTTACAGCAACAATTGAAGTAACAAAATCACCACAGGAAGTTTTTAAAATAATCACTTCCGATGTTTCAAAATGGTGGGGAGGCAAAGACCTTACCGGCAGCAGCACAAAACTCAATGACGAATTTGTGGTTCACCACAAGGGTGCCCATTTTTCAAAACAAAAACTGATTGAGGTAATTCCTGAAAATAAAAATATATGGCAGGTAGCAGAGGGAACTCTCCACTGGCTTCCATACGATCAGCAAGAGTGGAAAAATACAAAAATGATTTTTGAGATAAGCTCAAAAGGAAATAAAACGGTTCTACATTTCACCCACTATGGACTTGTACCTGCAAAAGAATGTTACGCAAAATGTGAACAGGGCTGGACGATGGTAATTAAAGACTGGCTGTTCCATTACATAACCGAAGGCCATGTAAATGAACGCCTTTTATAGCTGGTAAACCGAATTAAAAATCCAAAAAATGGTAAAGAAAAATTTCCACACGGCAGTTACGGTAAATGCTTCGACAGAAGAAGCATTAAATAAAATCAACCAGGTAAATAAATGGTGGGCAAAAAAAGTGAAAGGCAAATCAGAAAAACTGAATGACAAATTCACTGTTGATTTTGGAGAAACCTTCGTAGACTTTCAAATCAGCCAACTAATACCGAACAAAAAAGTTGTATGGTTAGTTACCGACTGCCATCTGCATTGGATTAACAACAAAAAGGAATGGAATAACACCGAAGTGGTTTTTGACATTTCAACCTACAAATCAAAAACCAAAATTGATTTTACCCATATTGGATTAGTTCCGGGTGTGGAATGCTACTATGACTGTAAAGTTGGTTGGACAGGTCATATTACTGACAGCTTAGTTAAATTCATCAATGAAGGGAAAGGAATGCCACAGTAATTTGTGCGTGCAAGGGCTTTGATTGACAAAAGCTAAGGTAGAATTTTTTCCAATGTCGATATCACCTTTGTACTCCGGTAACTGACAAAACTCTTGTTGATCCGTAAGTCGCGATCGTTCTGCTTTTCCATTTAAATGTGGACTGGCCTTTTTAACACAGACATTCCGAATGCCCAAGTCCTCGCAATGCCAGTGAAATAGAGCCTGAAATTCATGTCTATTATCGGTTTGAACGGTATGTATCCGAAACGGAAATTCCGTTCTGACATAGTCTAAAAATTCAATTGCACATTTTTGATTGCGCTTTCTGTATATGCGCAAAGCCCGGGCGCGGGACGCATCATCGATGGCAGTGTACTGATATCTTTTAACTCTTTTCCCACTTTTATCATTGAAGAACAGAAACTTAACGTCTACCTGGATGCGGTGACCGGGAACTTGTTTCTCATAGCGTTTAAACTGCTCCATGGACATTTTCAGGTACCAGGAAATGCGGAGCTGACCCAGGTAACAGGTCTTGCGCAAATGCAAGAAACTTTCAGTTTTGAATATTAACCTCAAAAACATATTTTTAAACTACAGCAGCTATATCCCGACGGAATGTTATTCCCATACCTGCGGAAAACCCTGCTCGCCGCGGTAATGCCCAAAAGGGTCAACCGTACTATTTTTAATTATCCTAAATTGAAAATATGAATTCAAAGCTTAATTTGATTATTCTCGTGGGTTTGACTTTTTTTTCCTGTAAAAAAGATTCACAGGTTTCAACACAAACTCTGCAATTATTGCAAAACAAATGGAATCTGATTTCCGACGAAACGGTGCTTCCTGACATACCCGCTTATAATTCGAATTATACAGGGGTAGCAACAGATTATTATTTTTTCAGCACAACAGATACCCTGACAATTCATCAAAGAAGCCTGGCATCTTCATATACACAATCAGTAACTGAGACATTCCCTTATGTGGTCCGCAGCAATAATACTTTGATATATGGATCTAATATGAACATCCCGATCACTATAACGAAACTTACAAACGATACATTGATACTTACAAATGCTATTACCGCTTCGTTTTCAAATACGAATGGCACGACTAATACTTATTCGGGCACAAGAACGGTGACATTAGCTAAATAAGCCTTTACATTTCGAATACACTACCGCCAACAGGGGCTCGGCGTTATACCGGCGGACAGACAACGCCCGTCCCGAGCCGTTTTGCGTAAGCGACTCCGAACATAGTGCCAGTTAAATAATCAAACATGCAGGTGCCAATTACAAAACAAAAGATTCAATGAATAACCCTGCTGGCTTTTTTTCTATCAATCGGCTTCTTCCTATTCTTCCATGCCTTAAAACATTATAATCCAATTTCGGACCTGAGCCCGTTTGCCGGGGGACACTTATGATGCGGCTGGCTCATTCGGCAATCAACTGTCCTTTTTCACTGCCGCACTTTTCTTGTTTCGCTTTGTTACATCACGAATTTACTGTAGTATTTATAAGTATTGAAACAACCGGGGTTTTTGTCGGGTACTATTTTTTAAAAGATTATTCAGGTGTCTTTAGAAAAGAGAAGCCATCTTCAGGGATCTAATGCATGTGTACGGCAGCCGGTTTGGCAACAGGCTGGCAGAAGAGATAACCATCGGCATTGGTAATTCTCTCAGCGGATACCAGGCAAACGAAATCCTTTTGAGTATTTGTTGTTAACTTCAACATCAGATTTTCAAACCCACGCCGGTTCCGGCGGACGGATATAAAATTCCTCCCGGGAACAGCTGCTCATAACCGGAAAACCCAATGAGACCTAGAATACATTAAAACATAAAAAATGAGTTGGGAACAGAAAATAAATAAAATTGTCATTGCCGGCGTACTGGCCCTATTCACTGCCTGTCAGCAAACTGAACAGAAAAATCAACAGGAACCGAAGCAGGAAAAGCCACACCTGGGTATGACAACAACAGTCCCTGAAGGAATTGCCATTCCCGATGAGGTGGACACCAGGCTGGGAAAACTGCATTTCCGGGATGGATTTCCGGACAAGGCGACGGTTGAAAAGTTGTACGACAATTTGGATTTCCAAAGAGCGGTACAAGCCTATTTATTGGCTCTTCCGGCCGTAAACATGATGGGATTAAGGGAAGGATTGACCAAACTCGGACCAGCCAATTTCACGATTCCAACTTTTGAAACCATGATGGATTCACGTTCACTGTTTTTAACAGCGAACGCCAACACGGCTTATACCTGGATCTGGATTAACCTGCACGATGGTCCATTGGTAGCAGAAGTTCCTCCAATGACATTGGGTATGATCGATGATTTCTGGTTCCGTTACGTTACGGATATTGGAATCGTGGGACCGGATAAAGGCAAAGGAGGGAAATATCTGTTATTGCCTCCCGGTTATAAAGGCGAAGTGCCGAAAGGTTACCTGGTGGTAAATGTTCCTACCTATGAGTCCATTCTGGTCTGGCGAAATTTCCCGGTAAACGGAGATATCACACCGGCGATTGAAAACCTGAAAAAACTGACAAAAATTTATCCTTTAGCCCAGGCAAAAAATCCCTCAGCAGACCATTTTGTGAATGTTTCCGGTAAAGATTTCAGCACCATTGCCCCTGCAGATTATTCATTTTGGAATTACCTGAATGTGGTGGTTCAAAATGAACCGGTTGAATCCATGGACCCCGTAACACTTGGCTTTTTCGCTTCCATCGGCATCGAAAAAGGAAAACCATTCGCACCGGATGAACGCATGAAAAAGATACTCACCGAAGCGGCCTATGTTGGTGATGCAACCGCCCGTACACTAACGTACCAGAGCCGCATTCCGGAAGCCTTCTATTATCCAAACAGCACCTGGCGCCAGTGGCTGGGAGGTTATAAGTTTGAAACCAAACCGGGTGTGCGTTATTTAGATGCGTCCGCATTTTTCTACTTCTATGCCACCGGCGTAACCCCCGCCATGGAGGCAAAAATGGTTGGCCAGGGTTCGCAATATGCGGTAGGAATCGTTGACTCCAAAGGCAATCCCCTGGACGGTGGAAAGAATTACAGACTTCATGTTCAACCGAATGTTCCGGCTAAGGATTTCTGGTCGGTTATCTTATACGACAATCAGACACGTTCCATGCTGCAGACCGACCAAAAATTTCCAATGGTTTCCAGTCAAAACAAAAACCTGGTAATAAACCAGGATGGTTCAGTAGATGTTTACTTCGGCCCCACAGCGCCTGCAGGAAAGGAAAATAACTGGATACAAACGGTGCCGGGCAAGGGATGGAACACGCTATTCCGGCTTTACGGTCCGTTAGAACCCTGGTTTGATAAGACCTGGAAATTATCAGAGATTGAGGAGATTAACCAGACGATTAAATAAGGCCGACTGACATCCTATTTTTTGGCCAGCCGTAACGTTCGCGGTCAGGCTATGAAGTTCGTAAATCCAAACAAGCCAAATACGACAGCATGTTGAATAGAACTTTCACGCCTTTTCCAATTTTGAAAACAGAAAGGCTTACTCTCCGGCAACTGGCAATCAATGACGAACAGGATATTTTCACTTTGCGTTCCGACAGTGAAATAAATAAATATCTTGACAGACAAATAAGCAATTCAATTGATGATGCAAGGAATTTTATAAATAAGGTTAATGAGAATATCAAATTAAATGACTCCTTATATTGGGCAATAACATTGAATGATAAAAACAGACTGGTTGGGACAATTTGTCTTTTTGGCTTCTCAATTGAACATGACAAGTGTGAAATCGGTTATGAACTTTTG
>DHWT01000179.1 GCA_002413325.1 Chitinophagaceae bacterium UBA5175
CGCCGGTTCCGGATAACAGTTCATAGGCACTCCTGAAAAAAGTTACGATGATGGCCAGTGCAATGGGGGCATCAATATTCAGGAATTTATGCCGGAACGATTTCCATGCAGATTCATAAAAAGGAACCGCGCTGAACAGGAATACAGGCAGGGCCAGGATAAAATTTAAGGCCCTGAAAACCGAACGCAGGGTCTTCTCCGTGCCGTCCAGCCCGAGGTATTCGGGAAAACTGAGCAGCATGATATTGGCAAAGCAAAATCCGGCGATCCCCAGCTGGTAAATGAGTCTTTTTTTAACCCCGGGTTTACCCTTTGCCGCATCGTTCAGACTGATATAAGGCTCATAACCGATATCCGTTAACAACTCCGCCACCCTTCGGAGGGAAACGATATCCTGGTCAAAAATGATGGCCACTTCCTTTCTTTCGAAATGCACTTTGGCAGACAGGATCCCGTGTTCCAGCCGATGCAGGTTTTCCAGCAGGTATAAACAGGAGCTGCAGTGAATCTGGGGAAGATAAAACACCACATGGGTCTCCGGTCCTTCCCGGAAGCTGACCAGCTGACTGATGATGGAGGCGTTGTCGAGAAAGGAGAATTTGTCCTTCCTGGTATGGGTGCTCCGGTTGATCCCGGGCTGCTGGTTGAATTGATAATAATCGCAAAGGCCGCTTTGATTCAGAAGCTGAAAGACCATTTTACAGCCCTCGCAGCAGAATATATGATCCCCCGACCGGATGTGGTTGTCAGGACAATTTTCCCCGCAATGGTAACATTGTATATTTTCTTCAACGAGTGCTGACATAGAGCAGGGACAAAATAACTGGCCACTACAGCAACATTATATGACGAATGTCAGGAAGGGGAATGATCCTGATCAATTATAAAAAACAAAGGAATTAAACCCGGTATATGGCAGGCGGTGGGTTTTTTATTAACTTTCACCAAAATATGATGTATGCGTTCCCTGCTTATCATTGATGATCATGACGAAATCCGAGAAAACATCGCAGAAATCCTGACTTTGGCCGGGTATCATACCCTGACGGCAGAAAACGGCAGGAAGGGAGTGGAAATTGCCCTGAAAGACAAACCCGACCTGGTCATTTGTGATATCATGATGCCGGAACTGGACGGTTATGGTGTTCTCCATCTGCTAAAGAAAAATCCGGAAACGGAAACCATTCCGTTGATCTTCCTGACAGCCAAAACAGAAAGAACGGATTTCCGGAAAGGTATGGAAATGGGCGCTGATGATTATATCACCAAACCCTTTGATGATATTGAACTATTAAATGCGATAGAAACCCGGCTTAAAAAGTATGATATCCTGAACACAAAATATACCCCCGGGGAAAAAGGGGCTTCAGAGATGATCGGGGACCTGCGGTCATCCGGGTTTTTCAAGATGGAACTGGATAATTATGAATCCACCCTGCTGACCAAAAAGAACACGTTGTATACTGATGGCAAAAGACCCAAATACCTGTACTACCTGAAAAGCGGGAAGATAAAATCCTATCGTTTACACGAGGATGGAAAAGAATATATCACGAACCTGTATTCAGCGGGAGACTTTATCGGTTACCTGCCCCTGCTGGAAAATAAATCCTATGAAGACACGGCGGAAGTCCTGGAAAATGCCGAGGTCATTATGATCCCCAAGGAAGAATTCACCGGCCTGGTATTTAATGATCTGAACATCGCATCCAAATTCATCCGGCTGATCGCCCAGAATGTAAAAGAGAAGGAAGAACGGTTATTGAACCTCGCTTACGGGTCCCTGCGCAAGCGTGTGGCCAAAGCATTAATTGATATTCACGAAAAATTCAACCGGAACAGCGATAAAACACCAGTCCTGGAAGTTTCCAGGGAAGATATCGCACAATACGTGGGCACCGCTACGGAATCCCTGATACGGACATTAAGCGATTTCAAGTCAGAAAAACTAATTGAGATCAAAGACGGAAAAACCCGTATTATCAATATGGAAAAGCTGAATAATATGCTGTATTAGCCCAGGTTCTTTCTAAAGGAAGTTCCTCTTATATTTACCGTTCTGGCAATATGTCCGGCAGAAATTTNCCTTCCATGATCGTTTTGCTCCTTCAGCGTCCAGGTATTCAACCTGGAGGTATCCAGCCATAAATTCCCGCTCTTCCTTAAAACCTGCACCGATAAACCAAACTGTCCGAAAAAGGCAGTTTCCAATGCAGCAACCGTCATGGATTCGCTGATTTCCAGTTCCCCATCGGCCATTTTCGGCTGAATCTGCTTCAATTGGGTATCCGGGCCAAAGATTACCGGGTGACTGGTCGCTTTAACGCGGTTTTCAGAGTTCCTGAAAAAATTGACTTTCAAAAATGGGAAATTGCCGGAAAACTGCTCCTGCACTTCCTGTATGGTACTGACTTTGGCTAAATATATATTCGTTCCCGTCATGATCCTGTTATTCATTCAAATACAAAATAATAACAGGGAAACTGCTAAAAAGATGACTTTACAGGAATGCAAATATGATTATAGTCAGTCGGGAGCAACCTGATCCGGTCCTCGGACTTAACCCCATCCCAGGAAAGAAGGAACGGCATTGTTTTCAAAGCGGCCCGTTTTTTTCTTCAGTCGTACGCGATAAACAATTCCGGTTATGGTTTGTAAATTATTTGGTGCAAAGGGCCATTCTTCGTATAATTTCGTGGTTGCGCTCGTAACCATCGGCAGCACACGATCATTCAGTTTTTTTAAAGCCATTTGCCTGCCGGGTTCCTGGGTAAGCTCTTCAAATTCACCCCAGGCAATAACGCTTTGCCAGTTGGCCATATTCTGCATGACGTCCACTTCAAAACAGACTTCCCGGTTCTTTCTCATCATGTTAATTTTCATGCCTTCCTTGGTACGCCCGTAAATATATTCCCCGTCATAGGCATAACTCACGGGTACGATATAGGTCACACCGTCTGCGTGACAACCCAGCCGGCCAATGATCTGGCTTTGAAGCACCTCTTCTATCTGCTGTTGACTCAAATCTCCGAACATAATAAAATTTTTATAAAATTAAGGATCCATAAAAATAATGTGCATGATCCGGATCATGCAAAAAAAACATTTTTCACGGGCATCCGCCCGGTATTCCGGTTTTAAAAAATACCTGATTTCAATATACAGGATTTCATCTGAAATGAAAACATTATACATTCTATAGATGCAGAATGATTACAAACCGGTTTCCCGGGGAATGGCCATGCAACTGAAACGGAACCGGAACGGGTGCCGGTCGGCATCTGAGCTTCATTAAACAGGCTGAAATGAAGGAGCCTCCGGGCAAAAACTGACAATAATCAGGCAGCTTCCTAATAGACATCATCAAAAAGAAAATAAAAGTAAAATAGGTTGTGTCCTTAAATAACAGAAAAATGAAAGCACTGGTATATCACGGCCCGGGAAACAAATCATGGGAAGAAAAACCCAGGCCTGCCATTCAGCAGCCGGGTGATGCAGTAGTCCGTATTACGAAAACGACCATTTGCGGAACAGATTTACATATCCTGAAGGGTGATGTACCCGAGGTGACGGATGGACGGATCCTGGGCCATGAAGGAGTGGGTGTCATTGAAGAAACCGGCTCCTCGGTTACAAATTTTAAGAAAGGAGATCATGTACTCATATCCTGTATCACCTCCTGTGGCAAATGCGATTATTGTAAACGCGGCATGTATTCCCATTGCGAAAACGGGGGTTGGATTCTGGGCCATCTGATCGACGGGACGCAGGCGGAATACACCCGGATTCCCTTTGCGGATAACAGTCTCTACCATATTCCCGCAGGAGCTGACGAAGAAGCGCTGGTCATGTTAAGTGATATCCTGCCTACCGGTTTTGAATGCGGCGTGCTGAACGGACAGGTCAAACCCGGAGATACGGTAGCCATTGTCGGAGCGGGCCCGGTTGGACTGGCTGCCTTACTGACTGCACAATTTTATTCACCCGCAGAAATCATCATGATCGACCCTGATGAAGCCCGGCTGGCCGTATCCAAAAAATTGGGAGCTACACAAACCATCAATAACAGGAAGGAAAATGCATTGGATAAAGTGAAGGAGCTGACGGGAAATAAAGGGGCCGATACGGTTATCGAAGCAGTCGGCATACCCGAAACATTTGAATTATGCCAGTATCTGGTTGCGCCGGGTGGCCGGATTGCCAATGTGGGAGTACATGGCAGGAGTGTGGATCTTCACCTGGAAATTCTATGGGCACATAATATTTCCATTACGACCAGGCTGGTAGATACCGTCACCACCCCGATGCTGATGAAAACCGTCCAGTCAGCAAAACTGAACCCGAAACAACTGATTACGCATCATTTTAAATTGTCTGATATAAACCATGCCTATGACACTTTTCAGCATGCAGACAGAGAAAAAGCTTTGAAAGTGATACTGACAAACGAATGATGAATTTTTATTTCCTGAAAACAGATATATGCACCTTGGAATAGAACAGGGAAAGCGGATCATGGATATCCAGAAAGAGTTCAATACACTATATCCATATTTAAAACTGGAGTTCTTCAGGAATCTTTCTCCGCAGAATCATCTGTCAGCAAAAGCAGAAAAAATCAGGCCGGAAGAATTGATCCATAAAATTATCCGGCTCAAAGATCCTGGCAGTATCAATATAGACGGCAAAAGAACTGTCGCCCAGCTGGTAGAGGATTTTTGGGGGAACTTCGGATTGTCTGCACTGGTTTTCCGGAAATCAGGCAATTTGTGGATAGAAACTTCTTTAACCGACAGCTGGACGCTGGTCAGGCAAAATAAGATAGGTGAATCCTTTTCAACCCGCCAGGGGAATTTTTAGACGCTGCCTCTTCTGCATGGATCCTTCCTGATTCCCGCCTTTTCGTTATCCAATATCCATGTAACATAACGGTCAGCCCTTATATAAAAATATTTGAGCGCTCCCTGTTATTTTTTTAAGAATAAAAGGCAGGCGCTCAAATACGATTTGTCAGAAACCAGAACGGGAATCCCGGCATACAGGTTTACCGGCTCTGTTCCATCATATCCCAAAGTTTTCTGAGATCCGGGTTCAGGATAATCTGGATACGGCGGTTCAATGCCCTTCCTTCTTTGGTATCATTACTTGCAACCGGCAGGTACTTGCCTCTGCCTGCTGCCAGTAACCGGTTCGGATCAACACTGTAACTATCCTTTAGTACCCGCACGATGCTGTTTGCCCTTTCGGTACTTAAAGACCAGTTATCCTGGAAACGGGCGGTATGAATATTTTTAGAATCCGTATGACCCACTACAAAAATCTGGACTTTCGGATAATTGTTCAATACGGATGCCAGTGGGTTTAATGCATTTTTTGCATTCTTGCTCAGGACAGCACTTCCTTCAGCGAACAGTAATTTTTCAGGCAGGTCCACATAGAGCAATCCTTCTTTGAACTCCACATCAATGCCTGAATCAGCAAGCTGGGACAGTCCGGCAATGATTCTTTCCCGGATCTCCTGCAGGGATGTACCCTGTTCTGCCAGGGCCGCGTTCAATGCTTCCCGCCTTGCCTGTAAATCCGCCTTCAATTGTTTGCAATACTCGGCATCACGGGCCAGCGAGGCATTCTGACTCTGAAGCGTGGAGACCTGGCTATTCAGTTCAGCAATCTTATTTGTTGAGCTGGTCAGATTCGTGGTGCATGAAGTTAAATCTGTTTGTAATTTCTGGTTCTGTTCCTGGGATGCTGCCAGTTCTTTCTTGGCCTTACATGAACTCAGGGCGATCAGGATAATTAGTAAAATACCCGTACTAAGCTTTCTCATACTAAAGGTTTTAAGTTGTTATAAATTATGCGATTCGTATTTTAATATCTCATTTCGTCCTATAGTCCGATGGTTAACTATAAAATGCTTTAAAATATCAGAAGCCAAAATTCGTTCAATTCCGGCTTAAAAGACCGAAACCCCGTTTTAAGTTATTCATGTAACGGTTAAACAATAACCCTGACAGGCATGAAATATCCGTTTTTCAAACACCTTTTGTATATTTTTTAATACTAACTTTAACATATCTGCAGGGCACTGTCTACTCCTTCCTCTTCTTCATCAAAAATGCAACGTCATGAGGACCGCCCAAATAATACAGAGACGAGACTTTATACGGCTTACTGCCTTGTCCGGTGCAGCCCTGTTTGTAATAGGCTTTCTGGATGTGAAAGGAAAGACTCCGCAAATCGCAAACCTTTCGGGCGATGAAAGTCCCGGTGCAAAAATGAACGCCTACATTTTTATTGATTCTTCCGGCATGATTACCATTTTCAACAATCGCCCGGAAATGGGGCAGGGTACTTTTGAATCCATCCCTATGATTATCGCCGAGGAGCTGGAAGTGGATATCCAAAAAGTGAATATCATGCAGTCGCCGGCAAGCCGCAAATTATATGGCGACCAGATGGTGGTGGGAAGCCGCAGCATATCCGGCAACTTCGATCTGATGAGAAAGATAGGCGCATCAGCAAAAGAAATACTCATCATGGCAGCCGCAAAACGCTGGAATGTGCGTGTTGAAGATTGTTATGCTCGTGATGCGACAGTAATCCATCCTGCATCGGGAAAAACAATCAGTTACGGAGCGCTCGCAGAAGATGCATCCAAAATAGCACCTCCCCAGAATCCGAAATTAAAAGAGCTGAAAGATTTTACCATCATCGGCACATCACCAGCAAGAAAGGATATTCCTTCAAAAACGAATGGGGAAGCCGTATTTGGACTGGACTGCACGGTAAAAGGCATGCTATATGCTTCCATAGAACGGTCACCGGTTTTCCTGGGCAGGCTGATCAGTTTTGACGACACAAAAGCCCGGGCGGTAAAAGGAGTAAGGTATGTGTTGAAAACCCAACGTAACGTATGGGGCCACACCCGGGAGGGGGTGGCAGTGGTGGCAGATACTTACTGGGCAGCAGTACAGGGAAGAAACGCACTGGAAGTAAAATGGGATAATGGCGACCTGGAATCCTGGTCAACAAAAAAAATAAAGGAAGATTATAAAAAAGCTGCCGCAGAGGAAGGTGCCGTCTTTGTAGAAAAAGGAAACTTCAAAAATGTTTTTGATGCAGCACCTGTAAAAATAGTGGCATCCTACGAAACGCCTTACCAGACACATGTTCCCATGGAACCAATGAATGCCATTGTATATGCAAAAAAAGACCGTGTTGAATTCTGGGGCTCCACACAGAACCCCAACGGTTTCCGTTCATTCCTGGCAAAGCAATGCAGTGTGGCAGAAGATAATGTCATCATTCACTATACTTATATGGGGGGCGGATTTGGCCGGAGAAGCCTGACGGATGTTCCTGAAGAAGCCGCCGACCTCTCCATGAAAACCGACGCACCTGTGCAGGTAGTTTGGAGCCGCGAAGATGATCTTACCCAGGGACCCTTCAGGGCCTGTTCACTCAATGTGTGCAAAGGGGCGCTGGATACCGACGGCCATCTCATTGCACTCGAACATAAAGTGATTTGCCAGGAGATCAATAATCAAACCGGCGATTATAATATCGCGGGTGAAGACATTGCGGGGGGAATCAATACGGAATATACAGTTCCCAACATGGCTATCAGAGGGGTGCTGCGCAAATTTTATATTCCCATTTCCTACTGGCGTTCCGTTTATCACTCCACCAATTGTTTTGCACATGAATCTTTTATGGATGAAATGGCAATAGCTGCCAAAAAAGATCCGCTTGATTTCAGGCTTTCCTTATTGAAGGATCACGCACGATATACTGCATTGCTGAACGCGGTTGCTGAAAAAACCGGCTGGCACAAACCCCGCGAAAATAATACCGGTATGGGCGTGGCTATTGTTCAGCGATCAGGAGCTTTTACAGCAGCGGTTGCTGAAGTGGCCAGGATAAGCGGGAAAGTGAAAGTAGTTAAGATGACCGTTGCCATAGACAGCGGCATCGTGGTAAATCCCGATACAATCATAGCACAAACTGAAGGTTGTGTGGTCATGGGGCTTACCGCTGCGTACAAAAGTGGCCTGACCGTTGAAAAAGGGAAAGTTGTTGAACAGAATTTTCACAACTACCAGCTCCTGCGCATTCATGAATGCCCGGAAATTGAAGTGGTCGTGATGAAAAACAGCTATGCTCCCGAAGGGGCAGGAGAACCGGGTCTGCCACCCATTGCACCCGCACTCACCAATGCCATTTTTAATATGACCGGGAACAGGATCCGCGAATTGCCTTTTAACCTGGATGCGATATAATTCCTGTTACCAACCTGTACGTTACACTTTATTCAAATCGAACGGCATCCTTCGGATTCTTTTGCCGGTTGCCGCATAGATGGCATTAGCCAGTGCCGGCGCAAAAGGTGGAACACCCGGCTCGCCAACACCTTTTATAGTCGGCCCGCCATCGGCAATGATATGCACTTCCACTTCCGGCATTTCATTTATTCGTACGATGGGATTATTATGAAAATTGGTCTGCTCGGTTTGTCCGTTTTTAAAACTGATGCCATTTTTTGTGGCTGCCGTTAAAGCCATCGTTGCGCCGCCTTCCATCTGCAGGGCCACCATATCCGGGTTTACAACAGTGCCCAGGTCTATTACGGCATACACTTTTTCAATTTTAA
>DHWT01000246.1:0-16897 GCA_002413325.1 Chitinophagaceae bacterium UBA5175
AATATGTATTACACATCAGATCATGAATGGATTGATTTTCAGGGAACTGTTGCCTATATGGGCGTCAGCAGCTTTAAACTGCTGGGATTCAGGGCCATCCACGAGGTCCTGTTCAATGATCCGGTAAGTTACAAAAAGCGCGGGGATATTATTGCCTGGATCCGGTACCAGGATTATAAAATCGATATCCTGATGCCCGTGGACGGAAGCATCGTGCAGGTAAACAGGATATTATTAAATAACGACCTGAAACAGATTACTGACCATCTGGCGAAAACTGGCTGGATGTTTTCTATCATTCCTTCCAACCGGTACGATCGAAAAAACCTGATCCCCGTTAAAGACTACCTGTCTTTAATAAAAAATGAATTCCCCCAATCTTAACCAATCCCATTCCATGGATCCATCCTGTAATTATGCGCATGTAAACTGGTTTCATTCAGATTCAGCGTTCAATACCCTGTATCCGCCGGATATTCAGTTGCTGGCCGGGCAGCACTGGACACCGTTGGATGTTGCCATAGAAGCAGGTCGTTACCTGGCGGGGAATGAAAAAGTTAAAATACTGGACATCGGAAGCGGAGTCGGCAAATTCTGCCTGGCCGCTGCCTATGTTACCCCCAGGGCATTTTACTATGGTATTGAACAGAGAAAAACACTGGTCGGTCATGCAGAAAAGGCCAGAGCCATGCTGGAACTTGACAACGTAAGTTTTATCCATGGAAATTTCACCCAACTATCTTTAAAAAATTTCGATCATTTCTATTTCTACAATGCATTCTACGAAAACCTGGCGGGCACCGATAAAATAGACGACAGCATAGATTATTCAAGAGAATTATTTAATTATTACAACCATTATTTATTTAAACAACTGGAACTAAAGCCACGAGGGACCCGGCTTTGTACCCTCTGCAGCTGGGGAGATGAAATACCACCCGGATTTCATATGGTAAACTCAGAAATGAATGGTATTCTGAAGTTTTGGGTAAAAGAATCATAACGGTACAGCCTGTCCGAAAAAGTAAAAAACTCTGTTCATCATTTCAGCACCAGCGCAACATGTTTAAACCAAAGATATTTCACACTTTAAAGAACTACAACCGCCATCAGTTTACAAAAGACCTGATGGCCGGCATCATCGTGGGACTGGTGGCCCTGCCGCTGGCCATTGCCTTTGCCATTGCTTCAGGGGTGTCCCCGGAGAAAGGATTGTACACGGCGGTCATTGCCGGATTTATCATTTCCGCCATGGGCGGCAGCCGGGTTCAGATCGGAGGCCCGACCGGTGCTTTTATTGTAATCGTGTATGGCATTGTGCAGGTACATGGCGTAAACGGATTGATCATTGCCACCTTCATGGCCGGCATCATGCTCATCATCATGGGTTTTGCAAGGCTCGGTTCCGTGATCCGGTTCATTCCGTTTCCTTTGATTATTGGTTTTACCAGTGGCATCGCCCTGATCATATTTTCCTCGGAAGTAAAAGATCTGCTGGGTTTGAAAATGGGAGCCGTACCAGCGGATTTTATTGATAAGTGGAAAAGCTACCTGCTGGCCATTCGTACCACAGATATCTATACCGTGGCAACAGGCGTATCCACCATTGCCATTATTTTACTCTGGCCGAAAATCACACACAAAGTGCCGGGTTCACTGATCGCCATTTTTGTTACGACGATTGTCATGCAATTGCTGCACCTGCCCATCGATACCATCGGAAGCAGATTCGGGAATATCCCATCTTCCATGCCCGCGCCGGTATTTCCCCATCTGGATCCGGCTACGATAAAAAATTTAATCCAGCCGGCATTCACGATTGCCCTGCTGGGCGGCATCGAATCGCTTTTATCGGCCGTGGTGGCCGACGGGATGATCGGAGGAAATCACAAATCCAATATGGAACTGGTTGCACAGGGGACAGCGAATATTTTCTCTTCGGTGTTTGGCGGTATTCCCGCCACCGGGGCCATTGCGAGAACGGCGACCAATATAAAAAACGGAGGCCGCACGCCTGTGGCCGGTATCATCCATTCCATCACCCTCCTGCTCATACTGCTCTTTTTCGGTAAGTGGGCGTCGCTCATCCCGATGGCCACACTGGCCGGCATCCTGGTAGTGGTTGCCTATAATATGAGTGAATGGCGGCATTTTCTTGCCGTTTTAAAAGGACCGCGCAGTGATATGGCCATTTTAATTACCACCTTTCTGTTAACCGTACTCGTTGATCTGACGGTTGCCATTGAAATCGGTATGGTGCTGTCTTCCTTCCTGTTTATGCGCAATATGATTAAGTTCAGTGAAGTAAGCCTGATTACCGGGAAATATGAAAACCAGAAACAGGGCGAAGACCTGGAATCCCTGGAAAATTTTGATATACCAAAAAATGTGGAAGTTTTTGAGATTAACGGGCCTTTGTTTTTCGGGGCGGCCTATAAATTCAAAGATGCCATGCGGTTTATTGAAAAGCCACCCCGGGTGCTTATTATCCGTATGAGAAATGTCCCGATCATCGATGCGACCGGCATCAAGACGATACAGGAAGTTTTCAAGGAATCAAAACAAAGCGGCACAAAACTGATTCTCTCCGAAGTACGCAGCAGCCAGATCCTGGAGGAGCTGAAATCGGCCAGGCTCTTATTTGCCATCGGCAAGGCCAATGTTACCGAGACTTTCCAGGATGCCATTGACCGGAGTAAAGTGGTATTGGAAAGCCCGGACCGGAAGGCACTTCACAGCCGGGTATGATCCGCTAAGGCAAAAAAAATCCGGCTAAGCGGAATATGTTTCAGACCAGGTTATTTTCCCGGATACCAGTTTCGTAAACGGACTTCAATATGTGGACGCATAGGTGAGAATAAAGGAGAAATGAGTTGCCTTGTCTGCGCATGTGACATGATTGGGAATATACTGTCTCAACTTTTAACAAGCAACAGAACCTAAGTTTCGATAGCACTAGTATTGATCACTTTACGAAAATGGAATTTGCTGCAGCAGTATACGTACCATCTGTAAGTTTTACTTCCGTACCATTTTTCCAGTACACAGCATAATAGCTTCCAGATTCAAATACGTACCCGGATGTATAAACGTCATTTCCTTTTACATAAATGGATCTGGCTTCTGAATCGTCGCCTGAAAGCACTGTTACATTGCCATTATTCCAGTATACCCCTAAAAACAAGTAAGGGATATCTTTATGAGAGGCAATTCCGGCTATGTAGACATTATTACCAGTTACAAAAACAGAATTTGTGCCGTAATATTCAAAATTTGCATGATTTAAAGAAGCAGATTCATTAATTCCGTTTTTCCAATACCTCGGCACGGAGAAGCCCGCACCTGTATAAATACCCGCCCCAACTACATATACATTACCTCCAGATACATAAATTGAATTAGCAATTTCGGAACCATACAAATCAGTGGTATTACCGGTAAGATATACTTCTACGCCATTTTTCCAGTATACGGCATTGGGACCATGGTAACCCGCAACATATATATCGTTGCCTGATATAAAAATCGAATTAGCATAAGAATAGTCATAATGGCCCTTAGCATCCGTAAGATTCAGCATTATTTCTGCGCCATCCTTCCAGTACACAGCCCTCGTGCTGTCATTTCCGGCAGCATATACTTTGTTACCTGAAACATAAATAGATTTAGCAGCATAATACTCTTTAACTGTAATAAATTTAACAGGAAGGGATATTTCTGTGTTATTTTTCCAATATGCAGGTCCTCCATCTCTTCCGGATACATATACATCGTTCCCCGTTACAAAAATAGAATTTGCCGTCGCATATTTTGTTCCGTCGGAAAGTATTACTTCCTGACCATTTATCCAGTATTTTGCAACATCAGTAATACCGTTTGATTCATTCCCTGCTACGAAAACAACCGGTTTGCCGGGTTTCCAGTCAATTTTTTTGAATATTGGGGGAACTTCCTTCTGACAGGAAGTAAATACTACTGCACTAACAATTGACAAAACTATTAGCAGTGATTTTTTACTATATGTATAAAGTTTCATAAAATAAGTTTAATATGAATAATTCACCTGATTTGAAAATCATGAAATTAGGCTTTGAGATAATATATGACGCTGATGAGCATCACGCTGTTTATTGTTTCCTGTCATTTGCCCGGTATGGTTTAGTGTTGGCACACCAAATCGCAGACAGTGAAAAATGAGAGATATTCAACAGACACTAAGGTCTCGTGTATGAGTCGGAACTTCTCAAAAAAAGGCATTTGCGGAATCCATTCATTTTCTGTTACTGTTTAATAAATTCCACTCTTCTGTTTTTTGCTTTGTTAACGGCATTATCGTTGGGAGCAACAGGCTGACTTTCCCCTTTGCCATCTGTTTCCATCCTGCCATTATCAATACCAAAGTTTTTATTAAGTTCTGTTTTAACAGAAGCAGCCCGCCGTTTGGAAAGATCCAGGTTGGATGCATCGTCTCCATCGCTATCGGTATAACCCATGATTTTTATCTTCAGTGAAGGATTATCTTTCAAAACCTGTGCAATTTCTTTTAGCGTTGCATAAGATTCCGTCTTTATTTTATCAGAGTTGATATCGAACTGAATTCCATAAGTAATAAGCTTCCCTACGGAAAGCAATTTATTTCGGGTATCAGGAAGACCGGCCGCAATCCTGAAATTGCCAATGATGGGATTCACGTCATCCGTGGTTTGGATCCTGAAAATATTGTAGTTATAACCAACAATCATTCCGCGGGGCAGATCCAGTATCTTATTTTCATTTGAATACATTCTTAATCTTTGTTTCTGCACCCAGAATGCCACATGATATTTTTCACCGGTCTTAAACGTGTTAGCGCTGCTTCCATGGTCTTTGTACCCTTCATCTTTTTCCGAATAGTTAGTCCAGTCGGCCTGATCATATCCCGCAGTTATCTTTGTACCTGCCTTGCCCGGAATGGCACCCCCTTCGTTGGGATTGTCTAAAGTGCCCGATACCAATAGAAAATCAATTCCAAACATGTTTTCTGAATTGGTAACGGTCATAGGCACAAAATCAAATTCAACGGTGAAATTATCAGTGAAAGATTCTTTAGCCTCAGGTATGAAAAATCCTCCCTTGCTCAATTGAAACCACCTGCCCGGGTATTTAGCAATCGTAACAATCTGGCCACTGGAAATGAATTGTTTTCATACCTTTTATTCTTAAAGGTATACAGGGAAGTGCTGGAGTTCAATGACAGGAATCAAATGCTCCTTTGATTTGGATCATGACATCTTTTCTATCAGGGATTAATTATGGCATTATTCAATTGCCTGCAGGATCAACCCAAACTGTATTTTTTTATCCTGCTCCCAGACAGCGTATATTTTCCCATCAGGCAGTACAATGCTTTTCAGGAAACTGCCCGAACCGACCGCTATTTCCTTTTTATGAGGCAGTATGAATAGTTTTACACGATCCCCGGTCTGCATGGATATGACTGCATGACCGGCTGTGCCGGTTATACTACAGCTTCGCCCTTTTCCGATTTGTATTTCCGGCTCGCCGGGCCTGCAGTAATAGACAGATCCTTCTCTTTGCCAGACCGTATGCACCGCACCTGACCCGTCTACATAAACACCTCCCCCATCCATCGGACAACCGTTCAGTTTCCAGGTACCCATCCTCAGCTTTTGGCCGCCCGTAAAAGTCCGGCCCCCGTCGGAAGACCTCACCAGGTAAAGGTCTCTTGAGCCATTCAGCCAGCTCCGGAACATAATCGCAATTTCTGATCCCAGAACGGAAATGCCGGGCTGGCAGCATTCGCAAACATGCCCGTAATGCCTGCAGGCGTTTCATGTTTGTGAAATGATTACAAAGCTACATGAAACCGCCTTTGTTGCTCCTGACCCTGTAAAACTGAAAAATATCTGTTAACTTATACGATAAAAATACCCGTTTACAAAAAGTCCGTTTTCTTTTGGCACGCTACATTTCATGATTCTTCTTTTATGACGGATACTCATGTAAACCGGTTCCCGAAAAATAAATCCACCAAATGAACTGGCACCGGTTAAGCGTAACGGAAACTTTTCAATTGCTGGATACCCGGCAGCAGGGCCTCCGAATGACGGATGCGGAGGAAAAACTGCTGCAATATGGCCCCAACGAATTGCAGGAAGCTAAAAAGAAAAGCGTGGCCGGCATGTTGCTCTCGCAGTTCAGGGATGTCATGATCCTGATTTTACTGGCCGCCGCCATTATTTCGGGTTTTATCGGCGATCTGACCGACACCCTGGTGATCCTGGTCATTGTGCTGCTGAATGCCGTTTTAGGTTTTCTGCAGGAATACCGTGCGGAAAAAGCTATCCAGGCTTTAAAGCAAATGGCCGTTACACAGGCCCGGGTGCTTCGCGACGGGAACATCACCTGGCTGCCTGCCACCGTCCTGGTGCCGGGCGACCTGGTGTTACTGGAAGCGGGCAATGCCGTACCGGCTGACTTACGGATCACGGAATCGGTGAACCTGAAAATTGAGGAAGCGGCACTGACCGGCGAATCCCATCCTGTTGATAAAATCTCCCGGGTTCTGGATACAGATGATTTACCGGTTGGCGACCGGAAGAACATGGCGTATAAGGGCACATTTGTAACTTATGGACGGGGCACCGGCATCGTAATAGCCACCGGCATGCAAACAGAACTGGGGCGCATTGCTAAAATGCTACAGCAGGATGAGATGCTGACCCCGTTGCAGCAACGCATGGCCTCCTTTGGGAAAAAACTCTCCGTCCTGGTTTTATTTTTATGCGTCGTGTTTTTTATTGCAGGCTGGTTACGGGGCGAAGAGGTTGTGAAAATGATACTCACCAGCATTTCCCTGGCCGTTGCGGCCATCCCGGAAGCCTTACCGGCCGTAATCACGATTTCACTGGCTCTGGCAGCAAAAAGACTGGTCCGGCTGAACAGCCTGATCAGGAAATTACCAGCTGTGGAGACCCTGGGATCCGTAACGTATATATGCACGGATAAAACAGGCACCCTGACCAAAAACAAAATGTATGTGGAGGAACTGTTTGCAAACGGACACCTGTATGCACGGAAGGACCTGTCCTCCGTCATGCCACAAAAAGAAGTTCACTTACTGATGCTGGCTTTTGCGCTGAATAATGATGCGGTTGAAGGCAGCGATCATATTATAAAAGGAGACAGTACGGAAGTGGCCCTGCTGGAGCTGGCCAGGGAACAGGATATCAAACCGGGCGACTGGCCCAGGCTTGCAGAAATTGCGTTCGATTCCGAACGGAAGATGATGACGACTTTCCATGCCCACGACAACCGGATTATTTCTTTCACTAAAGGCGCGCCGGATATATTACTGCAACTCAGTACAGATGCTGATGCACCCGCCCTGTTGAAACAGGTGGATAAACTGGCGGCTAAAGGTCACCGGGTATTGGGTTTTGCTTATCGTTACTGGGATACCCTTCCTGAAAGTCCCGATAGTGCCCTGCACGAATCGGGCCTGCATTTTTTAGGACTTGCCGGAATCATTGACCCGCCCCGTGACGAAGTGTACGATGCGGTTGCCCAGTGTAAAACAGCCGGCATTATACCGGTACTGATCACCGGCGATCATCCCCTGACTGCAAAAACCATTGCACAACGCATTGGCATTATAAGCAGCGATCAGGATATCACCATGACCGGGAAGCAACTGGCAGCACTGGATAACGAGAGTTTCTTAAGCAAAGTGGAAAAGATCAAAGTGTATGCACGCGTTTCACCGGAGCAAAAACTGCAGATCGTAAAAGCGTTACAGCAGAAAGGACATTATGTGGCGATGACCGGCGACGGCGTAAATGATGCGCCCTCATTAAAACGGGCAAATATCGGAATTGCCATGGGCATCACCGGTACCGATGTTTCCAAAGAAGCCGCACATATGATTTTACTGGATGATAATTTTTCGACGATCGTAAAGGCTGTCCGGGAAGGTCGACGGATTTATGATAATATCCTGAAGTTTATCAAATACCTGATGACCACCAACTCCGGGGAGCTGTGGACCTTACTGCTGGGCCCGGTGATCGGACTGCCCGTAGCCCTGCTCCCCATCCATATATTATGGATCAACCTGGTGTCGGACGGATTGCCGGCCATTTCCCTGTCGTTTGAAAAAGCGGAAAAAGATATCATGAACCGGCCCCCGAGGCCGCCGCAGGAAAGTGTTTTTGCCAATGGCCGGGGCATTCATATGATCTGGGTCGGACTGCTGATGGCAGGCATTACCCTGTCTGCGCAGGCCTGGGCCATCCGGAACGGACTGCACTGGCAAACCATTGTTTTTAACATTTTATGTCTGAGCCAGATGGGCCATGTGCTGGCGATCCGCTCTGAATACCGGTCATTGTTCCGTATTGGACTGTTTACCAACAAACCACTGTTAGGAGCCGTGCTCATAGCCTTCCTGCTTCAGTTTCTTTTAACCTATGTTCCGGTTTTACATTCCGTTTTTAAAACCCAGTCGCTTACCCTGAATGAGTTCATCGGGGTGAGCATCGCTTCCTCCCTGGTATTTTTTGCAGTTGAAATTGAAAAAACCATTTCCAGGAAAAGAAGAAACAGGAACTTTCATTCATCAAAGGCTTGAAAAAAAACTGTCCGTCATTTCATATATACTGCGCGGAACCTGGCTAAAGATGCCATGCGGGCTTTGTTCAATATCAGCGTATCGCCCCTGACATCATAGGTATCCGCCATCTGCAGGGCTTTCAGGAACATGGATTCACTGTCCATATCCGGACAGGCCATCAGGGTGGTTATTAATTTGGACAGGGTGATGCGGTTATTATTTTTTAATTCATAAGTCCCGGAAAAACTGTTACATCCCCCGTTGCCGGTCACCCGGCTGCCTTTTAATCTGAACAGGATATGGGGTTCCTTTTTAACCTCAGGCCCGGCGGTTACCGGTTTACCGTTTAATTCGGTGAGCTTCCAGTATTTTTCCAGTATATCAGTATTTACTTTCCCTAAAATGTATTGGCCGGCCAGATCACCTGTAATCCGGTTTCCCTGCATATCCAGTTTTATCAATTGATTTTCGCCAACGAGATAACGCTCCTGTCCCGGGCTGATACCCGGTTCACTGATCATAATGATACCGCCGTTTGTATCCCAGCTGAACGATCCGGACGATTCGACAATCAGATCCGTTTTGCCCAGGTATTTTCTCTTAAACGAGCAGGTCAGATCCTTACGGAGGGTAATCGTTGTCTCAATACCTGGGCAGTCGCCACAAGGCAGAACGCCAAAATAACTGCCCGGCCAGTCCAGCGAATTCCGGCTGTTATCCCGGGCAGCCTGTTCCGTTTCCCGGGTGGCAGGAGCCGCTGTTTTACAGTTTAGCAAACAGGCTGCACAAAGAATCGCGAGGGGAAAAATAATCCTGTATTTCATACGCATTGTTATTTTCAATCCCGCTGCTACGGTACAGGGAAGCTGCGGGGTACACAAACGGTAATACCTAACCGGTGTTTTTTGAAAAGCCGGGCCCTTTTCCAGCATATGGCGGAAAAGGGGTAATATTGTTTTCACCGTATGCAGGAACCAAATACAAATAATCAAATCCTGAAGTCCTTGGGCCCCTTCAGCTTTTCAAGGCTTCTGATCCTGTTCTTCCTGGTCATCCTGGGAGGTTTTATGGTACGGAGCATCCTGTTCCTGCGCAACAGTGAGGTTTATAAAAACACAAATGACCGGGTAACACATGCCCGGGATGTGATCGCGCAGGCAACACTGATTTCCAACCTCGCCAAAGATATGCAATGGGAAAGCAGGAATTACCTTTTAAACGGAGACTCCGGTGCACTGCATGCGTATTCGGATCTCCGGGACTCGCTGAAACTGAACGAAACGATACTTTCTTCACTCTGTTCAGGTAATCCATCCCAGGAAATCCGCATCCGGAATCTGAAAACACAGCTGGACAGCCTGGAAAAATTTATTGAAACCTCTTTTCAGTCAACCCGTCAAAAAGCATTTTCGCTCCCGGAGTTTATATCCAACAAACAAAGACAGAATATCTTTCATGCCCTGATCAATAAAAAGATCGATGAAATCATCCGGGAGGAAAAACGATTGCTGGCCTTAAGTGAACAGGTCAATAACAAAAGCATTCTGAAGACCTACGCTTTTTATTACAGCTTCGAGGTACTGATCCTGCTTTTACTTTTCAGCGCCCTGATTTTGGTCCTGTATCAATTCAACAAAAGACGGAAGGCGGAAAGGATATTGACCGAAAGCGAAAACAAATTCCGCCTGCTCCTGAACAGCATCAAAGGTCTGGCCATTTTCATGACCGATGAAAAGGGACTGATCCTGGACTGGTATGAAGGTGCTTACCAGTTAAAGGGGTACAGAAAATCGGAAATCACGGGAAAGCATTCCTCCATTTTTTACCTGGCCGACGACATTGCGCGGGGAGAACCTGAACATAATCTTGAAATGGCCAGAAAAAACGGGAGCTATGAAACCGAGGGATGGAGGGTGCGCAAGGATGGTTCCCGGTTCTGGGCAGATATATTAATCGCCGCCATTTATGATAAGGAAGGAAAGGTACGGGGTTACGCTAAAGTGACCCGGGATTACAGTATCCATAAGAAAGCAGAAGAAGACATCCGGAATGCGCTGGATAAAGAACGAGAGCTCAATGCGATGAAGTCGAATTTCGTAACCATCGCCTCCCATGAATTCCGGACGCCGTTGAGCACCATACTTTCTTCTGTTTTCCTGATCGAACGCTACCACACCACCGATGAACAACAGAAGCGGGAAAATCATATCCGCCGCATCCGGTCGGCCGTCAGCGACCTGGTAAACATTCTGGAAGAATTCCTGTCGCTCGAGAAAATAGAAGAAGGAAAAGCGGAAGCCAAAAAAGAACGGTTCAACCTGGAGGAACTGGTCCGGGGCGTCTGTTCCAAATTATTTTCCACGCTCAAACAGGGCCAGCTTACAGAATGCCTGCATTCGGGCAACGGGGAGGTTGACCTGGATAAAAATTTCACGGAACATATCCTGAGCAACCTGGTGTCCAACGCGGTAAAATATTCACCTGCCGGTACCCGGATTGTTATCAGGACAAACGTTACAGAACACCTGGTTGAGCTGATCGTTGAGGACCAGGGCATCGGCATTTCACCGGAGGATCAGAAGCATTTATTCGAACGTTTTTACAGGGCTTCCAATACCGGAAATGAAAAAGGTACAGGTCTGGGGCTCCATATTGTGAAAAGATATGTCGAATTGATGGGAGGAGCAATCAGCGTACACAGTGAACCCGATAAAGGTTCCCGGTTCACCGTCCGGTTTCAACAATAGAAAATAAGGCGCCCCGGAAAGGAGTTACCGGAGAAGAAGCCCGGACGGCGCAGACAGATCAGGAAAAGGGAATCACAAAATCTATCCGGAAGCCAACCGGATCATTTGATAACGAAGCTGGATTTCGGCAGGTAGAAAATCGTTTTCTTTCCGCTTCCGTCAATAAAATTCATTTTGCCGAAATTACCCACTTTACCAAGGTATACAATCCGGTCTCCCTGTTTTAACAGGTTGGTATTAAAATAAGATCCGAGGGGGCATTTGTTGTAATTGTCCCTGACATCGTTGGCGCTGGAGGAAAAACAAATCATTTCCCGGGTGGAAACATTGGCGAACTGATAACCAAATACCCGGTATACCATTTTCTGATCCGGGGCAACATAAAATTCCTTTGTCTTTTTATCAACACGCCCGATGGTTTGACCCATCACTCCCGATGCGACAAACAGGATAAAAAAAGAAAGAATAAATTTATTCATCTTTTAAGCATTAAATCGTCCAATACGGCAGACTACGATACACCTGCAAGCCATATGCCAGTTTTACATAATTATAAACACTGCCTGCACCTGAATTCCGGTTGTTTTTTATTAATTTGTCTTCATCCTTCTTTATAACCACAGGATCAATGCCATGAAATCCAAAAAGCTCACCGAAACCCGGGTCAGGGATTTTCACCGGGACGGTTACCTCATCGTTAAAAACTTTTGCAGCCGGCAGGAGGTAGATAAATTATATGCGACAGCCACCGGGGATGCTACCATCCGTGAAAACGCCCTGGACCTGAATGATCTGTCGGGTAAAAAAACAAAACTTTCCCTCTGGTTTACCCCGGGAAATGATGTATTCGGTTACCTGACCCGGAGTGAGAAAATGGTCCATGCCGTGACCCAGCTGATTGACAGCGACGCGCCGGTATGCCATTTTCATTCCAAGTTAATGCAGAAGGAACCCAGGGTGGGCGGCGCCTGGGAATGGCACCAGGACTACGGCTACTGGTATAAAAACCAGTTCATGTTTCCCGACCAGCTGCTGAGTGTGATGATTGCCCTCACCCCGGCGAATCAGGAAAACGGCTGCCTTCAGGTAATCAGGGGCTCCCATAAACTGGGCAGGGTGAACCATGGCTTCTCCGGAGAACAGGTGGGCGCGGATCAGGTGATGGTCAATAATGCACTGAAGACCATGGAACTGGTTTACTGCGAGCTGGAACCGGGAGACGCCTTGTTTTTCCACAGCAACCTCCTGCACCGTTCCGAAGCGAACCTTTCCGAATATCCGCGCTGGTCCATCATCTCCTGCTATAACGCCCTTTCGAACCCGGCTTACAATGAACAGTCTGTTTCCTGGAAAATACCCATTGACATCGTCCCCGACGAAGCCATTCTGAAATGGGAGGCGGATTCATTCGAACATGCGGATTTCTTAAAAAAGGAAAACGACCCGGCGCTGAAGGAAACGGGCTGGGAAAAATCAGTGAACGTTACCTGATCCCCCGGATCTAGGAAACATGTACTGCCAGGATTGGCGTATCATTATGCGTGATGATATCGCCTGAATATTTTTTATCCAATAAGGCGAGGAAGCCATGTTTCTTCGGGACGACGATCAGTAAATCCAGCTGCTGCTCCCTGGCAAATTCATTCAGACGTTCCGCAAGTTTGTCGCCATGCAAAAAATGAAAAACCGGCTTGAACTTATTTAGATGATTTCCCAGAGAAACAGATTCAGCAGCATCCTGCGACTTTAAATCCTCTTCATGTTTACTTAAGTGAATAATATCCAGGGACGGATTGAAAACAGTTAACCAGTCATTGAGTAATTTAAAGGGAATGGTTTCTGCAACATCCTGCAGATCACAGGCCAGCCCCACTTTGCGGATTCCCTTAAACGGAATATTTTCAGGAACCACCAGGATCGGATAAGGATTGTGCTTTACTGAACTGAGCGTACTGCTGCCCAGCATAATCCGCTCCAGCGAATAACCTGCTTTTTTACCCATCACAATGGCAAAGGGATCATATTCATCAGCTACTTCTTTTATCTGCGTTGCTACCGTACCCATCACGACCCGTGTGATGATTTCAATCTGTCCGTTGGTACGGATGGTGAGCTTAGACCCGAGATTATCCAGGTCCTGTTCAGCCATACCCAGCATGTCTTCAAAAACAGTTTCGGAAACCGGTATTTCCGAAGCCGCGATGGGCACTTCCACCACGTTCAGCAATACCAGATTTGCATTCAGGAAGTTTGCCAGATCTGCTGCATAGTTTGCGGCATTCCTGGAAGTAGCCGAAAAATCAGTTGGTGCTATAATTGTTTTCATTACACAAAGATTTATAGAATACAAATCAGCAACAATGACTTTGATCAGGTGAAAGCCTAATGTTTATCAAAGCAGGGAAATATGGAAGACCCGCTAATCAAAAACGGACTGCCGGTTTTTATTGCTGCAATAAACCCGGATAAGGAAGCTGGCTGGATTTTTTCATCAGGTGGGCGGCCTCCGCTAATTTTTCCCGGTGCATGGGATGGGCAATATCAATCAGGGCCTTTGCCCGTTCGGTTAAATTTTTTCCATATAAATAGGCAATCCCATATTCGGATACAATATAATGGACATGCGCCCTGGTGGTCACCACACCAGCCCCGGTTTTCAACCAGGGCACGATTTTGCTTTCGCCGCGGGAGGTTACGGAGGGCATGGCAATGATCGGCCTGCCTCCTTCTGAAAGGGAAGCACCCCGCATGAAATCCATCTGGCCCCCGACGCCGGAATACATTTTCGATCCGATGGAATCGGCACAGACCTGACCGCTGAGGTCAATTTCCAAAGCGCTGTTGATGGCCGTCATTTTCGGATTCTGCCGGATGATATGCACTTCGTTCACATAACTGATATCCAGCATTTCGATCACCGGGTTGTCATGTACAAACTGATATAATTTCCGGGTGCCGATCATAAAGCTGGAAACCACTTTATATTTTCTCCTTT
The DNA here is from genome assembly GCA_002413325.1 of Chitinophagaceae bacterium UBA5175. Lineage (GTDB taxonomy): Bacteria > Bacteroidota > Bacteroidia > Chitinophagales > Chitinophagaceae > Puia. The sequence goes on from DHWT01000246.1 coordinate 14,354, forward strand.
TCTTCATCTCCCCGGTTATGACGCCGGAAGTGATCAGGTCAACGATCCCGTCGGAGAACATTTCCGTATGAATGCCCAGCCTCCGGTGACCGGCCAGTTTTTTCAGTACGGCATTCGGTATGTTACCGATGCCCATCTGAAGGGTCGAACCATCGTCAATCAGGGAAGCGACATTTTCAGCAATCCGGGTATTTAATTCATCGGGCTCCGCGATGGTAGTTTCCAGGATCTCATCCTGCACATCCACCATGGCCGTGATCATACTGACATGAATGAACGAATCCCCATGGGTGCGCGGCATATTCGGGTTTACCTGGGCAATGATATACCGGGCCGATTCAAGCACGGCGGGCGCAATATCCACCGATACCGCCAGTGAACAGTACCCGTGTTCATCGGGTGGTGACACATGTATGAGTGCGAAATCGATCTGTATGATCCGGTTCCTGAAAAGCGACGGAATCTCACTCAGGAAAAGAGGTATGTAATCCGCGCGTTTTTCCTGAACGGCTTTCCGCAGGTTGGCCCCGATAAAAAAACAATTCACATGAAATACATCTTTCCATTCCGGGTCGGCATAGGGAGCTTCCCCTTCCGTGTGCATCTGGTAAATCGTCACATCCCGGAGTTCATGTGCCCGGTTCACCAGGCCCCGGATCAGTTGCTGCGGCGCCGCTGCCCCGGTCTGAATAAATATTTTACAGGTCGGTGTAATCAATTCCATGGCCTTCTCAAGAGACTGGTACATGATGAAGTTTTATGGTTTATAAGTAATGGCCGTTTCTCAGGAAAAATGTGCAATGAAAACGGGACATGCATGTTTTGCGATCACTTTGTCTGCAAAACTCTGCCTGAATGTATTTGAAAAAGTGGATCTGGAATAAGACCCGGCAACGAGGAAAATATTTTTTTTGTTTTCAAGCCAGGTCGGAAAATGTTTTTTCGCATCAAAATGCAGTTTGGAGGCGTACAGCGCATCAAAATGGGAACCCGCATATTCCTGCAGCAGTTCCTGGTCCGGAATATCATCTCCTTTTTCATCCTTGATATGCACAAAATCGGCCGGCAGCTCGGAAAAATCCGGGAATAAATAAGCAAATTGTTTTAAGGCAAACATGGCTTCTTTCCCGCCGTCATAAGCAATGGCCAGACGGTCAACAACATGGAAATTTTCCGGAACCACCACCACCGGGCATTCAGAAACCCGGAGGGTTTCACCCATAAAAAAATTGGGTTGTACATCGAGTACATCCCGGCAGAATAGTTCTTCACTGATCACCACCAGGTCGGCAAACCGGCTTTCCTTGATAAAAAGGTCCCGGTCCCAGGATCCGTCATGCGGGTGAACCTGGAATTTAATTCCATGGGCTTCGCATTCACGGCTGAATTTTTCGCGGCTTTTCTTAACCAGCAGTTTTTCTTCTTCCTTTAATTTAACGTAGGGCTCAGATATGGGGATGAAACCCACGGGTATCATTTGTTCGGTATCGATGGAAGTAAAAAATAACCCTTTCACAAATACGGGCTCATGCTCGCGGATCTGTTGGATAAAACGGAACGCCCCTTTCGGAAAATTGTCCCCGTCGCATAGAAAAAGTATTTTTTTCATGATTTCTGATTTTTGTTGAAATGTATCCCGGGAAAACAGGCTGATTCAAAGTTGCTTATTTTTTGCGGGATGAAAGTGATCTGGGCTCAAAATTAGTATGACCGGAGTTCTGCTTTACTGATATCTGTCAGGAGGGCGGGTGATAAAACTCAATGGATTTAACGGGGGATTCCTTCACAAGGGTGTCTTTCATAACGCTTTATACCACCGGTCCGGTCCCGGACCGCGGAAAATCAGCTGATCCGGGAACGCCTTCCGTAACTTCATGGTATGAATTCCCTGAAATGAACAGGCTTCCGGATGGCGAAACGCTCAACCATATGCCGTTTACCTCATAAAAAACTTCAGGATACCCTGGATAAAAGATTCCATTCCGTATCTGTCAAACTACAAAAACTCATACCCGGATATGGGATAGAAGACATTCATTCGTTCCGTGTTGAAATAAAAAAACTGAAAAGCTTTCTCCGGTTATTAAAAACAAATCATCAGCATCCTTCAGCACTGAAAATTCCGGGCCGCCTGAATAAAATTTACAGGATCCTTGGACAAATCCGTGTTTTACAACTTCAGGAAGAACAGGTGAATAAAGAATTAAAGGGGACGGGTGTTCCGGGCCAGGATATCTATCTGAATAAGATCCGTGAGAAAACAGCCGTTTGCAGAACAGAAGCGACAGATGCCATCAGGCAGTTCAAATCCATCAAAAAAGACAAAGCAGCGATTAAAGAACATTGCCCGGATCTTCTTCTGAATACAACCGTTAAAAAATTCATATCTGCAAAAAGAAATGCCATCCGCAAACAACTGTTACAGGAATCCCCGGACGAAACTTCCCTGCATACCATCCGCAAACACCTGAAGGATATCCAGTACAACAGTTCCTATTTAAAATATGACCTGCCGGGATTGCCGGAATGCGGATTTCTTCAAAC
>DHWT01000246.1:17229-22275 GCA_002413325.1 Chitinophagaceae bacterium UBA5175
GATCTGAAAGAAAACCTGTTACCAGGAGATTTCAAAAGTCTGTTACTGAATATCCGGAATACCTGGCAGGGTGATAAAGAAAAACTCAGGCAGGAGATTTATAAAAAATGCAGGAAATTCCGATTGCCGGATCCGGATCATTTACCAGCCCCCCGAAAACACCCGGCATGAAAGCGTCAGTCTGAATCTTCTTCAAGCAGTCGTTTGATATCCCCGTTCAATTTCCTGATCATTTCTTTATCGGTAGCATCATAAAAACCCCTTACCCTCCTTTGCTTATCCAACAGCGCCACATATTGCGTATGTATAAATTCAGGGCTTCCCGAATCCCCTGCTGAAAGCAGATAGTCCCTGGCGGCGCCACTGTACAGTGCATTCTTATCGCCCGTTAAAAACTGCCAGCCCGGGCTAACCACATCCAGTCGTTTTGCATAGGCCTTCAACACCGGCACGGAATCCCTGTCCGGATCCACGGTATGGGATAAAATCACGAAATCCGGACGATGACCATAACGATCGTAGAGCTCCTTCAGATTTTTATTCATGACCGGGCAGATGGACGGACAGGAAGTAAAAAAATATTCCGCCACCGTTACTTTATGCCGGACCGATTCCGCGGTTACCGTATCCCCGTCCTGGTTAACCAATGAAAAGGATCCGGCTGTATGGCCTGGTTCCCCCAGTACAGGCAGGCTTTTTTTCCCGTCGAATACAAGAAATAAAAACCAGATCACACCGACGGCCGACAACAGAACGACGAAAAAACCGGCTATTTTTGAACTGATACCCGGATTCTGTTTTTTCCCTTTCTTCATATCACTAAAATATTATTTTTTATATCAGGAATGAAAAGTGAATCATAAACCGGTTATTGGCTTTAATGATTCCATTGGCCAGATTTTGGGTAAGGGGCGTTTGCCAGTTGCCTCCCACGGCTATTTTTTTATAGGCAAGCTCCGCTCCCAGTGATCCCAGGATCAGGTTTCCCCCGGAAATATCAACCGGAATGGAATGATCGGTATCCTGTTGACCCTTTTCAGAAACCAGTCCTGCATTCGGTGATATCGTGAGGTAGGTTTCAATTTTAAATTTATAGTAGGCCTGGGCGCTGACACTGAATTTATTGCCATACTGGTACTGATAGGCATTCACCGTATTGATCCGGTAACTGCCGTTCAGGTTGAAACCGGCATCCTGCAGCCTGATATCGTACATGGCTGTCAGTGTAAAATCCGTACTGCCGGTGCCCAACTGGAACAGGTTGGCGCTTTCAGCCGAAGTGGCTTTACTCAGCGGATTGTAATTCCCGGTAGGCAGTTTCAGTCCCCCGCCGATCCAGAGACTCTGGACCAGCAGTTTACCGGAAACCTGTTTCCTGGAATGTATCAGCTGGTAAAAACCTGAGAATGAAATATCACCCGGCCCGTTTTTGGTTATCGTGGTCCCCTGGTTGCTGCGTTCGTCAAAACTATAGGGAACCGATGCCATCAGCCGGAAATTACGCGTTACATTGATTCCTGCCCAGGCTTCCAGCGTCCGGTAACTTTCTGCGGTTGTCAGGTACGTGATGGCTCCGCCAACACCTATATGGGTGAGCATGGAGTTATAGCGGTAGCGGAATCCGAAAATATTCTTATTGAATTCGGGCAGAATGCCGATATAGCTGTCGCCAATTCCGCATCCGCAGATCTCACAGGCTTTCACCTCCGGCGCGGTCATGGCCAGGATGAAAATAAAAAGCATTAATTTTTTCATATATGAAAAATGATTTTTCAGACACCTGCATAACAGGTGAAGTTAATTCTCCGTGTGATCGTGACGGAACATGGCCGTATAGTTATCGGCGATGGTTGTGCTGTAAGGATCATACAGGACCATGGGCGTGGCGGCCATGCTGATTTGAGCCGGACCATTGAACAGTTTCAGTATATCCACCATCAGGTGAAGATTCGGTTCCAGCCCGGTTTTTACTTTGGGCACACCCCGGGCAGTCAGGTCCAGGCTGATGGTTTTTATATTGTTGATCATCGGGGAAGCAGGTCCTCCATATCCGCCAATATGGTACCTATATCCGCCTGTTCCACCGGCTGCCGGCGAATGGCCTTCCATATTGAAGAAAATATATCCGCTGTCCAAATTCCAGTACATGCCATTTCCCGCTGCTGAGGGATCGAGCACACCCGTACGCCAGCTGATATCCATGGTACTCCGCAGGCTGTCCACACCCAGGATAAAACTCAGGGTTTTGTATTCCCCTTCGGGAACCCGGAGCACCGGTTCATGCGTGGACGTATCACTTTCATCTATCAGGAAATAGCAACTGTCCTGCGGCACCGTATAAATATTGCCATCCGTGGACGTCAGAACGAAATTGCTTACGTAATACTTCAGCCGGGTGACGGTAAACTGTTCACCGGCCGCATTGGTATAAGTGCCGGTATTCAAATGCAGATCGGAGGATCCGGCGATGTTGTCAAATTCCACGGACAGGCCGGACAGGATATTGCTATTGTAAGCCGGGACATTATTCTTCGCGCAGGATGCTAATAAAAGAACCAGTAATAAACTGACTGGGATTACAGTTTTCATAATAAAATATGTTAATAACTGCCGGGTCAGAACCGTTTCAAAGGCTGACCCTGCGAAATTGAATGGATGATCATTAAAATCAGGAATAGAAACAATCAGGAATATCTGTTTCTCAGATAATCGGGGGACGAAACAGATTCCCTGTGTATTGGCTGGAAATATCCGGCGTCTGATAACGGGCGGAATACCGCGTCACAGCACCGGTGCAGCTGAAAGATGGTTGATACGGAGGTTCAAAAAAATCAACAACGGGGTTTTTGCCACCCCCTTTCTGGTCGGAAGCGGGCTGGTTGTCATTGGTTTTAGCCAGTTGTTTCTTCAGGAAACAGGTGCCTGCACAATGTATTTCAGGCTTTAACCTGTTTTCACAAAGATTCGACAAAATAAAACTCCTGTTCAGTGAATAATCAATCAGGGAAATGGGCATCGCCATCATCCGGAGCAGGATGATGAAAGCAAGATAACCGGCTGCGATATGACGAATGATTGTATTCAAAAGTGCCACAAAGATATGATTCCGGAAAACAAAATTTATGTTCCGGGTCATAGTTTCAATAAAAAATCCGGGAGAAATTCTTTTTCAACCGGAATAACTTCAGCAGGACAAAGTTCAGGAAAGCAGATGATTTTTATCAGGCCGCGTATTGATTTCGCTCATTTCCCGTCAGATAATTAAAATAAATCTTTAAACGACCAGTAATTTTGCAAATAGCAGTTATTCCGGATCCCGGAATATTTAAATATTTTTTTACTGCCCCCGGATTATTATGAAAAGCATACTGAACTGTTTAATATGCATAGTGCTGGTTAGTTCCTGCAGCAGCAAACTGGAAAAAACCCTGCCCGTCACCCAAAACATTACGGCCTCTGTTTATGCAGCCGGGATTGTTAAAACCAGGAACCAGTACCAGGTTTTTTCAACAGTCAGCGGTATCATCGATAAAATATTTGTTACGGAAAATGACCACGTAAAAAAGGGCACTCCGATCATGATGCTGGCTGATCCGCCATCAAAATTAAACCGGGAGAATTCGGATCTCTCCGCCCGGTACGCTGACCTGCAAACGAATGAAGACAAATTAACCGACTTAAAAAATAATATTGCCCTGGCTGCCAGCAAATACAGCAATGATTCCCTGGTTTACAGAAGGCAGCAAAATCTCTGGACCCAGGGTATTGGCACCCAGCTGGAGCTGGATCAAAAAAGACTGACAGCCGAGAGTTCCTTAATTTCCCTGGAGTCCGCGAGAATAAAATATAACGACCTGCTGAAACAGCTTGTGCTCAATGCGAAACAGGCAAAGAATAACCTGGCTATCAGCCGGTCGCGGGAAAGTGACTATACCATTAAAAGCGAACTGGATGGGAAAGTGTATTATATATATCCCAGCCAGGGTGAAATTGTAAACCCCCAGACACCCCTGGCCATTATAGGAGACAGCGCTCATTTTTACCTGGAACTGGATGTGGATGAATACGATATTGTAAAAATTAAACTGGGGCAGGAAGTCCTGATTACCATGGATAGTTATAAAGGGCAGGCATTCGAAGCCCGCGTATCAAAAATAGATCCGCTCATGAATGAGCGCACCAAGACTTTTCTGATAGAAGCCGTATTCACAAAACAACCGCCGGTATTGTATCCCAACCTGACCGCAGAAGCCAATATCATTATACAGAAAAAAGAAAATGCGCTGATTATACCCAGGGACTATTTAATCAACGACTCCTTTGTACTGGTGCATAAGACCGAAAAAAAACTGGTGAAAACAGGAATCAAAGACTACCAGAAAGTTGAAATCTTACAGGGCTTAACGAATCAGGATGCAATTTATAAACCGGAAGAATGAATTTTAAACTCATATTCAGTATTGCCAGGTCCCTCCTGCTGGCGCGATGGAGACAGACCCTCGTGGCGGCCATTGGCGTCACTTTTGGCATTGCAACCTTTGTGGCCCTGCTGAGTTTTATGACCGGCCTGAACAACCTGCTGGACGGACTCATCCTGAACCGGACGCCCCATGTGAGGTTATATAAGGAAATCAAACCGAGCGAACAGCAACCCGTCAGTGTGTCCGGATTGTTCAACGGCTTTTATAACTTCATCAGTTCCATAAAAGCCGGCGACAACCGGCTGGAAATCTATAACAACGGATTCATCATGCAGGCATTAAAAAAAGATCCCCGTATCCGCGGTTTTGTTCCCAGGATTACGGCCCAGGTCTTTTTTAACAATGGAACTGTGGATATCAACGGGATCATCAATGGAACCGATGCGGAAGAGGAAACCCGTCTTTTCGGGTTTTCACAATACATCATCGAGGGCCGGGCCGAAGACCTGCAGCAAATTCCCAACAGCATTATTCTCGGAATCGGCCTGGCCAAAAGGCTGCAGGTACATATCGGTGATATGGTAAACATTACGACCCCGGCGGGCGACCGGTACCGTTTAAAAGT
>DHWT01000305.1:0-5462 GCA_002413325.1 Chitinophagaceae bacterium UBA5175
TCCGGGGGGGTTATTCAGGTATTGAACGGTTGATGTGGCGGGGTCAATCAGGTCCACGCCACCCTGAACGGTGGCCAGCCATATCCGGCCCTGTTTATCCTGCTTGATGGCTGAAATCGAATTATCACTCAGGCCGCCTGCTGCGTTCAGACGGCGTATGGTTGTTTTTGCGGAATCAATCACCTGGATGCCTTCTGTGGGGCCCGTGATCCAGATATTGCCGCGGGGATCTTTTAATACGGAGTAAATCACGTCTGAAAGCAGCCCTTCCTTTTTCCCGTAATGCTCAATGGTTTTATGCGCCTGGTCGATCATATCCAGTCCGCCGTTGCTGGTAACCCAGATCTTGCCGTCCACTTCAGCGATGGACTGGATGGTATTGTCCTCGAAACCATACTGCTTATTCAGATGAATTATTTTTTTCCCGCGTTCGTCCAGTATTTCGATTCCCGAGTTGGTGGTGCCTCCCCAGATTCTTTCCGATCCGTCTTCAAAAATGGTGGACATATTTTTACCCGCCATGGGATAAACGGTCTGGCCATCCTGGTCAATAACGTTCAGGCTGGCCTGGTAAGTTCCCACCCAGATCCTTTGTTTTTGATCCATCATCAGGTCGAGGACAAAGTCCCTGGTCAGGCCGTCTTCCTCGCTGAAGTGCTTCAGCATTCCTTTTACCGGATCGAGGACCAGCAGCCCGTGATTGGTTGCCATCCAGGTGCGGCCGTTCCGGTCAAATAGGATACGGTAAGTAATCATATTATCCAGGTCCTGCACCTTCCCATAGTTTGTGATGGAGCCGCTTTCACCATCTATCGTTTGCACCCCGCCGTTTTTAAAACTAAGCCAGATCCTTCCCTTTGGATCGCCCGTTACAAACCGGACGGTGTCCTCATAAAGGCCCCGGCTGCTGTTTAAATAACGGATGTTGCCCTTCTCCGTATTGATGATATTGATTCCGTTATTGGTAGCGATCCATATATTTTTTTTGTCATCCTCATAAGCTATCGAAACCACACTGCCGGAAATACGGGCGCTTTGATTGACTTTTTTATAAGACAGCGTCTCCGGATCAATCACATCCACGCCTCCGGTTTTGACCAGCGGAACCCAGATTTGTCCTTTATGGTCCAGGGTCATCCTGGGAAGACGGGGGAAGGGACTGGATATCGCGGTGGTCTTCATGAACAGCCCATTCCGTGTGTCCAACACACTGAGCCCGACTTCGTTGATAAACCAGATCCTGCCTTTATTGTCATCAATCAGTCCCGATACGCCATCGGGTATTGCATAGAATTGAACATACTCTCCATCGTATCTGTAAATTCCCTTATTCGTGCCGATCCAGATCAGACCTTCTTTGCCCCGGAGCAGGGAAAGAAAATTGTTTCCCTGGATTCCCAGCAACTGACCGAAATCCGACAGGGAAAGCCGGGCCGTATTTTTTGGCGACAGGGGGCCGGTTTTTATGATGACGGGCGGGGGCAGGACCAGCATTCTGAATGCCAGTGGCACGGAGGGTATTTTGTCCAGGCTGAATGCGGAGTCCGGCAACGAATTGAAGTCCAGGTGACTCGTTTCCGGCGGTTTGGTAAATGGTTTAAAGCCCGAGGGATCATAAGGTGTTGAGGGCAGGGCGTTGATATCAAATTTTTTTATGACCGGTTTTATGATACCGGTTTTGACGGTTACCCAGTTTATTTTTTTTGCCGGACTGAATTGCAGCGGCACAACAACGGGCTGCGGGTATCCGCTGTCACTGATCGGGAAGGGGATATCAACTGCCTGATTATTGCATGACGGCAACAGATACAGGGATGTAATTGCCATGGCCAGCAAAGGAAAGGAAGGGGTTACTTTGCGCATAGCTATAAATTTATGATATTTTTAATAGCCAATACATATTCCCTGGTGAAGCTTTTATTCTGCATGAAGCAGGTGGTTCGGCGGTTTTGAAGTTTTCAGATCTTTTTCGCAGGGTCTGAAACGGAGATTTTTTAAAAGACAGCTCAGGACGGTTAATCGGAAGGCAGTATCTAAATTACACCAGGAATAAAAGCCATATGCAGATTGTTTTAGGTGTACTGTTTCATTTTTTCGGAGGCTTTGCTTCGGGAAGTTTTTACATCCCCTATAAGAAAGTGAAGGGGTGGTCCTGGGAAAGTTTCTGGATTGTCGGCGGACTTTTCTCCTGGCTGATTGTTCCGCCCCTGGCGGCCTGGCTCACCATACCGGGCTTCGCTGAAATCATCAGAAGCACATCTGCTGCCACCCTGGGTTATACGTACCTGTTTGGCCTGCTGTGGGGAATCGGAGGTTTGACCTATGGACTGGGCGTGCGCTATCTGGGCGTTTCGCTCGGCAGCACCATCATCCTGGGACTCTGCGCCGTTTTTGGTTCCGTTATCCCTTCTGTGTATTACAATTTTTTTCCGAAGGAAGGCAAGGACAGTTTCAGTACGCTTTTGCATACTCACTGGGGAGAAATGGTATTAACGGGTATCCTCATTTGCGTCACCGGCATTGTTGTTTGCGGGAAGGCGGGTATGATGAAAGAAAGACAACTGTCGCAGAGCCGCGAAATGATTCAGTATAATAAAGATTACCATTTTACCTTAGGGATCCTGGTGGCCATTGTTTCTGGGGTTCTCAGCGCCTGTTTTAATTTTGGCATCGAAGCGGGTAAACCGATGGCAGATACCGCCAATATGATCTGGAAGGCAGGCCATCCGGGCCAGGGCAACTTTCTCTACCAGAACAATGTGACCTATATCATTATCCTCTGGGGCGGATTAACCACCAACGGGATATGGTGTGCGGTACTGAATTACCGGAATAAGACTTTTGGAGATTATACGGATCCAAAAAAGCCTCTTTTCAATAATTACCTGTTCTGTGCTTTGGCCGGTACCACCTGGTTTCTTCAGTTCTTTTTTTACGGCATGGGAGAAAGTAAATTGGGAAACGGCGCCAGCTCCTGGATCCTGCATATGGCATTCATTATCCTGACGGCCAATGCATGGGGCTTATTATTGAAAGAGTGGAAGGGGCTGAACAGGAAAACCATGCTGACCCTGGTTGCCGGGATCATCATTATGATTCTTTCCATTCTCCTGGTTGGATATGGAAACTCCATTAAACAGGTATCTTAAATACTTTAAAAAATGTCAATCCACACAACATCGTTCAGGCATGTGAGCTATTTATGGGATGAAGAGAAGGCAGCTGAACTGGCCGGAGATGAAATCGCTTTGCTGATCTACCGGTCCAATCTGCTGGGGGCTGATTTGCGGCTGACGAATTACGGAGGCGGCAATACATCCTGTAAGACCATGGATAAAGATCCATTGACCGGCAAACCGGCAGAAGTGATGTGGATCAAAGGTTCCGGCGGTGATATCGGAACGCTGAAAAAAAGCGGATTAGCGGCGCTGTACCTGGACCGGTTGCGGAATCTTAAACAGGTGTACCGGGGACCTGCCTTTGAAGATGAAATGGTGGAACTTTTTAACCATTGTATTTTCGATTTACAATCAAAAGCTCCCTCTATTGACACACCGCTTCACGGTTTCCTGCCTTTCAAACATATTGACCATTTACATCCAGATGCGGCCATCGCGATTGCGGCGGCAAAAGATGGCAAACAAATCACCCAACAGCTTTTTAATGGTTCCATCGGATGGGTGGACTGGCAGCGCCCGGGCTTTGACCTGGGATTGAAACTGAAAGAATGCCTGGATGCCAATCCCGGCATCCGTGGCATCATGCTGGGATCGCATGGCCTGTTTACCTGGGGAGATACGGCTTATGAAAGCTACAGGAATACATTGGAAGTGATTGAAATCTGTGCGGACTACCTTGAAAAAAATTACGGTAAGAAAGCCCCCGTATTTGGTGGCGAAAAACTGAAAAGCCAGGATCCCTGGGAGCGAAAAAAACAGGCCACTTTGCTGGCTCCTGTTTTACGCGGGTTCTGTTCATCACAAACCCATATGATCGGACATTTCACAGATGACAAACGGGTCCTGGAATATATTAATTCAAAAGATCTCGAAAGACTGGCTCCGATGGGAACCAGCTGTCCCGATCATTTCCTGCGAACAAAAATCAGTCCCCTGGTTTTAGATCTTACCCCCGGCGAGGACCTGTCGGATCCCGTTGCCCTTAAAGCCAGACTGGCTCCGGCTTTCGAGGCCTACCGTAACCTGTATTCGGAATACTATCATACCTGCAAAAAGGAAAACAGTCCGCCGATGCGCGATGCGAATCCGGTGGTGATATTATACCCGGGCGTGGGTATGTTCACGTTTGCAAAAGATAAACAGACAGCACGGGTGGCGGCTGAATTTTATATCAACGCGATCCAGGTAATGAAGGGTGCCGAAGCCATTTCGGAATACACCGCATTGCCCAGGCAGGAAGCCTTTGATATTGAATACTGGCTGCTGGAAGAAGCCAAGTTACAGCGTATGCCCAGGCCAAAAGCTTTATCCGGCCGCATCGCCCTGATAACCGGGAGTGCCGGAGGAATCGGTAAGGCGATTGCCAGGAAATTTGCTGAAGAAGGCGCCGTCGTGGTGTTGAATGATATGAATGCAGCGCGTCTGGAGGCTGCCGGAGAAGAATTCAGAAAGCAATTTGGTAAGGATGCGAGCATCACTATCGAACTGGATGTAACCAACCCGGATCAGATCCATCATGCATTTGCATCGGCCATACTTGCTTTTGGCGGCGTGGATATACTGGTTAATAATGCGGGACTCTCCATATCAAAAACCATGGGCGGGCATACGGAAAAGGACTGGGACCTCCTGTATGATGTATTGGTAAAAGGTCAGTTCCTGGTAACCCAGGCGGCGACAGCCATCATGAAGAAACAGGAAATGGGCGGAGACATCATTAATATTGTAAGCAAGAATGCGCTGGTGAGTGGTCCGAATAACGCCGGGTATGGAAGCGCCAAAGCAGCACAGCTTCATCTAAGCCGTCTGAATGCCGCTGAACTGGGCGCAGATAAAATACGGGTGAACGTCGTGAACCCGGATGCGGTAATCAGCGACAGTAATATCTGGGCCGGGGGCTGGGCCGAGGGGCGCGCGAAAGCCTATGGCATTACAGTGGAAGAACTGCCGGCTTATTATGCGAAAAGGACTTTATTGAATGAGATGATCCTGCCTGAGGATATTGCCAATGCCTGTTTTGCTTTTACCGGGGGCCTGCTGAATAAATCAACCGGTAATGTGCTGAATGTGGATGGCGGTGTGCCGGCGGCATTTGTCCGTTAAATGTGAACTTACAGTTATGCAGATAGAAAAATATCAGATCGATGAACTCAATCAACAGCATCTGGCAGATCACCTGCGCCGGTTTGAGTTTATAGCCGAAAGGGTGGCGAATATCCATGAGGTAATACAAAAGCTTTCCGTTTTTCAAATCGCCATTCCGAGCTGGGCATTGGGAACCGG
>DHWT01000305.1:5776-20631 GCA_002413325.1 Chitinophagaceae bacterium UBA5175
ATAGAAGATGTCGGGATCATCCATGCGCTGAACAGGTCGGCGAATGCTGTTTCGTTGCATATCCCCTGGGATATTCCGGAGCATGCACCTGCAATTAAAAAACTCGCTGCCGGGTACGGATTGCATTTCGATGCGGTGAACTCCAATACATTTCAGGATCAGCCGGGTCAGCAGCACAGTTATAAATTCGGTTCACTGCATCATGTGGATAAAGAAGTCAGGAAACAGGCCATCGCGCACAATATCGAGGTAATAAAATATGGTGTTGAACTGGGGTCTAAGGCATTATCTGTCTGGCTTTCGGATGGATCCAATTTTCCAGGACAGCTGAATTTCAGAACGGCCTTTCAGAATACGCTCGAATCCCTTCAGGAAATTTACCAGGCTTTACCTGCAGACTGGAAACTCTGGATAGAATATAAACCCTATGAACCGAATTTTTATTCCACGACCATTGGCGACTGGGGTCAGTCTTATTTACTGGCCTCGGAACTCGGTGACCGGGCGGGCACCCTGGTTGACCTGGGTCATCATTTGCAGGGAACCAATATTGAACAAATCGTTTCAATCCTTTTAATGAAAGGCAGACTGGCGGGCTTTCATTTTAACGACTCAAAATACGGGGATGATGACCTCACCGTAGGCAGCATCAATCCCTATCAGTTGTTTTTGATATTTGGCGAACTGGTGGAAGGCATGGATGCAAGGGGAATGAACCATGCCCGGGATCTGGGATGGATGATTGATGCTTCCCACAATGTGAAAGATCCGATAGAGGATTTAATGCAGTCGGTGGAAGCCATAAAAATCGCCTATGCGCAGGCATTACTCATCGACAGAAAAGCACTGGTAAATGCCCAGCAGCATCATGACGTTGCCCTGGCGCAGGAGATTTTACAGCAGGCCTACCGCACGGATGTCCGCCCCCTGCTGGCGGAATCCAGGTTCAGGTCAGGTGGTGCTATTCAACCCCTGACTGCTTTCCGGAGTCTGCAGGTTCGGAAAAACCTGATCAGGGAAAGAGGTCTCACGTCGGTGGCAACCGGATTATGAGTGCCCGGCCCCTGGGGCTTCAGCCAATTCGGTGATATCATTTCTATAAAGAGTTGCGAAGCGTGACCCGGAAGGGGATTTCTATAAATTCATGCATGTCCGATAATACCAGCTCTGCCGCTTTTTCACCCATCATTTTAAAGTCCGTGGAAATCGTGGTGATTCCGTCGAGGATTATTTTTTTCAAAGGAGTTTCGTTGTAGGAAATAACGCCGATCTGGTCTCCGATTTTTAATTCCTGGCTGATCGCCTTTTCCACCAGTTCCACCAGATCGTCTTCCATCAGACTGATATAGACGGTTCCCGCCACCAGTTCTTCCGTCGTTAATTCATGCACCACTTCATATCCAAAAGCATATTGCCTGCAGAAATCTTTGAATCCTTTCAGAATATCCTTTGTGTGATAAGTTGTTTCGGGGAAGATGATTTTGATCGTATGATACCTGCTCAGCTTCTGAACCAGGGTTTCCAGGGCGGAGTAAATATCTTTTTCGAAATTCTCATACACTGCGGAGAAGCGGCCGGTTACCCCCGATACCAGCTTATCCATTAAAATCAGTTTGTCTTTCGGGATCTGGTTGATCACCTCGTGAGCCATCGCTGTATTTTCCAGGAAATGCGGTATGATGACAAACTTTGAATAATTGTCAATATGCTCTGAAATGAGTTTCCTGAAAATGGTAAAATCATTATTATAAATATAAAAATCGATAGCCCCCCGGTTTCCCAGGGTCGCGGCAAAAGCATCATAGATAATTTTCTTATGACTGCTTAATTTGTTGAACAGCAGCAAAATTTTTACCGGCCTGTTGAAATGCACGTCGGCAATGAAATAGCCTTTGCCCGGAACGGATTTCACGATCCCCATTCTCTTTAATTCATTATAAACCCTTTCGATGGTATTCCGGGATGTTTCCAGGGCGATGCTGAAATCATTGATGGAAGGAAGGATATCATCCTTTTCAATCTTACCCGCTTCGATACCCCTCAGCAGGGAATTGATGAGTTGCACGTATTTAGGCGTAATGGAATATTCGTCGAATTCAATGACTTTTAGAAAATTCTTCATGACAGACCTTGCGGTCTGCTAATGTAAGACAGTTCAGGACAGTTAATTCCTGTTTATCGGCTAAGTTTAAGTCCTGGAAATTCAGCAGGAAATAATAGAATGCCAACGGTTCACTTCAACCATCAAAGTCATATGGAAAACAGATTGCGCAGATCCCCATCCCTGGTAAGCTTATTCTTTTTCGCATCCGCTTTCTTTCTGTTGCCGGGATCTGAGCTTCCAGAAAAACCGGGGCGCCCCGACAGCTATCAGAATAAGCGGTCTGGGTTCATGGACAGATAATACGGATCCCGGAATAAAATATTTCTCCGGAACGGGCACTTATACCAGGACCTGTACGATCCGCCCGGAACACACAATATTCATTTTACTTACGCGTTGAATGGCCTGTCACTCCGTAATGATTGTCTTCGGTATTGACTTTAAAACCCATCAGGATTGACCCCCTCATATCGGCATCATTTAAAACTAGATTTGTGTGGGGAATGGGGTCAGGGCTTCCGGGATTTCCAATCCTGTTACCATTCTGATATTTGGATGAGTATTCCCATTTTGAGATCATTCTTGCGAATTCTGAAAACCTCCTTTCAAAAAAATGCGGCTAAAATAATTCTGCCGGCCTGCCTGGGTTCCTTATTGTCAACGGCTTGTCGGGCATGGATTAGATTGACCAGCTTCTGGCGCGTACAATCTGTTACATGGCAGTATTGTTGCAACCCCTTATGTTCGGAAAAGATGAAGTGCCTATTTATTGAACAAATTTATCCCTGTGAAAAAGATTACCTGTGTAGCCCTGTTGTTGATTAGCATGTACGCAACAGCAGGCTCCTGCACTGCCAACGGAACCGGAAACTGGGAAACGCCTGGCACCTGGAGTTGCGGACATGTTCCCGGTGCAGGCGATGATGCGACGATTGGCGCTGGAATTACAGTTACTGTGAATGTCAATAACCTGGCTACTATTGGCAACCTCGATATTTTTGGAACACTGCAGTTTACGAATGGCGCAAAATTAAATCTGGCAGCGGCCTCTGTAGTCAATATTTATTCAGGTGGTAGTATCACCGGGGGCAATGGCGGGGCCAAGCTTGTATTTCCTTCCGCTTCGTATGCGGGCCCATTTTCTACAACCGGTCCATTCTTTTTTAGTAACGGCGGATCAGGTACGGGTTTATTGCCATTGACTTTGGCTTCTTTTTATGGTTCACAGCAAAATCAGGAGGTCGTTCTTTGCTGGAGAACAGAAAATGAAGGGAATATTATTTCTTTTGAAATCGAATCGGGAAGAAACGGGAATTCCGACTGGCAGGCCTTAGAAATGATTCCTTCGATGGCAACCAATGAGAGTGGTTATTCATATACTTTCATCGATCACACCAAAATGAACGGAGACCGGTTTTATCGTCTGAAGATCTTTTACAAGGACGGCAAATATGTTTACAGCAAAACCTTGTGTGTTACTTCCGGTCAGACGGGGACACTCTCTATTACGCCTACACTTGTATATAGTTCATTGAATGTCATTTTGCCGGCATTGGGCCCGGCGCAGGTTTCGATTTTCAATACTTCCGGCCAGCTGGTTAAAACATTGATCTCCGGAACTGAAGTATTCAACATCGATGTTTCATTGTTGAAAAGGGGTGAATATTTCTTAAGTGTTTCTCAGGGAAAGAACTTCCACACCACAAAATTTTTCAAACAGTAAATCATTTCAAATCCACAAAGCACCAGTTGGTGTAATACGTCTTTCTTGCATTGAAACCTGATCCCTCTTTACCAATTGGAAAGATGATTGAGGAAGTTGAAGTGGGTATGGTGTTACCCAGATAATCAGTATACCTGGAACCCGTACTGTTATCAATTTCTTTCCGGTATTCCAATTTTTTGTCTTTATTGATCAGGGCTTCTGCCAGTACGATATCTTTTGGCGAAGTCGTTTCGGCAATTTTATCATTTTCTCCTTTCGCCATATCTTTCTTGCCGTCATTATATATGATTATAATGTCATCTCCCGATTTTGCGGCGGTAAATCCTGCATAAGAAATCGAAAAATCGGGGGCGCTGACTACTTTAATTGCACCCGATCCGCTGTTTTGCCCCATTGAAAATGTAAGATTCCTGGGAACTAAGGCATACTCGAATGTTCTTCCGTTTTTGTTGGGGAAAAATGCAAATACAGGCCCGGTTTCAGCAGTGGTCGTTGATACCATATGCGTCTGATTGTTCATGTTAGGAGCCGGTTCCCTGGTCGATATGCTTACATATTGTGGACTTCCAAGCACTGCAAGGGTTCCATTGTCCAGTTCAATAAGACGTGGTCTGAAATTATTGGAAATCCCAGCAGCCTTGACCCCATTCCCCACACAAATTTAGCATTAATTGATGCCGATGTGAGGGGGTCAATCCTGATGGGATTTACAAAAGTGCCAAAAAATCGCAAAAAGTCAAAACTGCGCTTTATGTCTGGAGTCCAAATGGTGATTATCTATTGACCTGACGGATACTGTTTGGGGATAAAACATTTTTTTCTTCAGCTGCATACTTAAAATGCCGGCTTTACGTTGTTCCCGAAAGCCCAGATGGCTAAACGATTAAAGCATAATATAATAACCGGCAATGATCCTGGCCTCAGGATGTGTTTTTATTATTCTCCTCATTTTGAGCTGAATATATGGCGCCGGGGGTCTTCGCTTACCGGTGAGCGAACCAAAAAGGACCCCGCCTTCAAAGGGTTTCGCCAAAGCAGCAGCCGGTTGAAGCAAGCTTCCCCCATCGCGGCTTCGCTATACAAAATGGTGCCCGAAAAGGTAAAACAGTACGCTCTCTATAGAACATTAACGGGTAGAGCGATCAAAATGCTCAAAGAAGGAATGGAAGCATCTGTTATTAAAGAAATCCTGAAGAAAGAATATATTGACCCGCTCCTGGATGTACCGAAGAAATCCGAAAACAGAACCGTTGAGGAATCTTTGACAAGAAACCACGTAAATGGAATGATTGAATTCACCTCCTATCCTCAAATCCCTTCATCCGTCAGAAAAATTAAAAGAACCCGCTGCGCCCTTTTGATTCAGGAAATAACAAAAAGCCAGTCAGCATACGAATATTTTTCATCCCCTGGTTCAGATCTTCTTCAACAAACCGGCAGAAAGGTTTCAGGTTCTCCATCTGATGAACCGGGAATTCCGGATATACCGAAGCGGCGAATCAAAACCACCAGCGGCCTGATTTATCTTGGCCGTCTTCCCGAATGCAAAAAATTAAAAATCTGGTTGCGGCCGGTTGATTCTTTGGGCCATGCTCAATAATTCAGGCAGTCTGCTCTGAAAAAGAACAGAGCGCGTTAACCCTGTTTCATGACCATGATGAGTCTGTCGACCCAATTGGGAGGACAAAGAGATGAAAACAGCCCTTTCCGTGGTATAAAAAAGTACGCAGATTGCGTATTATTATATATATTTGTAAATAAGCAATTGTGAGAGTTCGTTTGATTTCTAAAAGAACGATTGAGGAATTCAGCCGGCATAATGCTCAAAGTAGGACATCATTCGGGTTGTGGTTAACTGAACTCCGGGTCGCAGACTGGAATTCGCCTGAAGATATAAAGGATAGCTTTGCATCAGCAGACTTACTGGGTACTGGTTCTGACCGGGTGGTTTTTGATATAGGAGGAAATAAATATAGGATGATCTGCCATTACTTTTTCGGTGAAAGGCAGGTGCATCTGTTTATATGCCGGATAGGGACGCATGCGGAATATTCGAAACTCTGTAAAAACAAAAAGCAGTATACTGTTAGCGCTTATTAAAAATAAGGAAATGGAACGCCTCCAATATAAAATCATAAAGAATGTATCTCAATACAAATCCTATTGTAGAGAACTTGAAGAGTTAGTAACCGACAAAAAGAGGTATAAGGCAAATGAGGATACTATAGACCTGCTTACCTTATTAATTGAAACATGGGATAAGGAACACAATACGTTCGCCGATGCAGATCCGGTCGGGCTATTGGCTTATATTATGAACGAACATAAGTTAAAAGCAGTTAATCTGGCTGCAGAGTTGAAAGTTAGTAAAAGTCTGATATCAGACATTCTGAACTATAGACGTGGGTTTTCCAAAGAAATAATACGCAAGCTGGCTGAAAGATTTAAGCTAACTCAGGAGGCTTTTAACCGGCCCTATAAACTTATTTCCCCCAAAAAACCTCAAGTGAAAGACTCCGGGGGCATAAATTCCAGGAAGAAGCTTTCCAGCGTGATCTAATGGATTGCCGGTCACAAAACGCAGGAGGAAGAAAAAACCGCATCAGTTAAACCCGTGCCACGGTCAAAAAGAATTTTGGGTCACAAACGCAATGAAACAAATGGAACGTATGGAATCTGGGCGCACGATCTGAGAGATTTGAGGCTTGAAGAATGTAAAGTGTAAAGAAAAAAAGACGGTTCAATTCTGTTTACGCTCAAAATAGTGAACTGATGTACTGTTGCCGTGCTATCTGATATAGTGTTTAACTTCAAGTTCAGTTTTTAAATTGAAGTTTCATTTTGATATAAGGGCTTAGGAAATTACTCAAATATTTAATTGGATATCGTAGATGATAGGTAGGTCCAAGACCCGATATGAAGTGTGGTAATTCACAATCATCCATTACTTCTAACAGATCCTTTTTAATTCTGAATTTGTCAATATCTATTGTATTCAGACAGTCGTTTTGAACAATATCAGTGATTGATTCCCAATCTGACGAATCTATTTCATTATTTTTTAGCATCTTTTGTTCTTCTTTTAGATATTCTGACAGTGAGTCCTTTTTATCAGAAAGAACCATTTTCCTGAATTCATCCAGTTTGTCTGATTTAATAAGGTCAGCGCCTTTAATTTGTGAACCCGTAGATAAATCGAAATTTAAATAGATATAGCTGGTTGACGGATATGCTCCCATTCCTTCTGCAATTAAAGTGATCGATAATAACCCATGATTATTATAGGTAATTTCATACTCTAATGTTATGAGCCATTTGCTGGCTGCCTGATAAAGAGCATCCTTTATTCCTTTTTTTGGATCTTCATCTAAAAGTATCTCCCGCCTAATTGTTTGATTTATTTTATTGGAAACGGTCGAATTTGCTATCTGTACAACCGGATATTTTATGGAGTCGTTATGGTTGTTAGAAAGAAGAGAATCAGGCCATAGAATAATATTGCTTATAGAGGCTTTCTGAGCATAACTAGCATTTAATAAAAAGTAAAATGATAATATTAAAATTCTCATGTTATGTTTCCCGGCTGCAACGACTATTATGGGCAAAAATACAGTATGAGCTTTATGGTGGAGATTCCGGTGATAGTGACCACCTAAATCCGAGGCAACGTGTGTGTCGTCCTGAAAAAACCTTACATTTTTTGTTGATAATCCTGGTTTTTATTTACACTATTTTTTAACTAATCCTGCTTTTGCTTTACAATAATAATTTATTTGTTCTGGCTCTTAATAATTTATTCTACCAACGTCGATAAGTTTTTAGTTTTGTATGCTGGAAGAACGGAAACGGGCTCTGCTGAGGAGCAACCTGTCAGGGTTAACCAGCCAGATGAGCATTTAATTCCGGTTGCACATTGTGTTACCGGAATATTTTTTAATGCTTTTCTGCATTTCCTAAAAAAACCTATTCTACGACCTGCATGGTGCCCTCCTTTTGTTTTAGATGTTTAGAATAATTTTTCCATCTCTTTTTTATATCACCCTGTTTCACATGCGCCTGATCTGGCGTTAGATAGTCAATGCTCGCATGCGGACGTTTTTGATTGTAAATATGTATAATTTTAGAGACCGCTTTACACGCTTCTTTGTGATTTTGATACACTTTTTTGGGAAAGAAATCATTTTTAATTGTCCCGTTAACGCGCTCTGCCAGGGCATTGTCATATGGACTTCCGGTTTGTGTCATGCTGATAGCAATCTTGCTGTCATTTAGGATTTTTATATATTCCGCAGAGCAATATTGTACGCCTCGATCTGAATGATGGATCAGTATGAATGGTGATAATCCCATCCGTCCGTTGACGGCCATTACTAATGCTTCTAGTGGACCAATTGCTTCTAGTGTCTCAAAAAGCGCATATCCCACTACTCTTCTGGAATAGGCATCCGTTATAAGGCTTAAATAACTGAACCCTTGAAGTGTCCGGATGTAAGTGATATCGCTAACCCACAATTGTTCTGAGGTAGATAAAATCAATTCTTTTATAAGATTGGGATATTTTTTTAGCCAGTGGTGCGAATCGGTTGTTTTAACCATTCGTTTCCGCCGTCTCATCAGAAGCCCATGGAAACGTAATAAATCATATAATTGGTCTCTGCCCAGCTTGATGCCATGTTTTTCTAATTCCGGGGTAAGCATAAACAAAAGTTTCCTGGTTCCTAACATTGGGATGTCCGCGCGCAGATCTTTGACCAGGGTTAAGATTACCATATGAGCAATACTCGTCTTATTTTCCTGAAACTGAGCTTCGTAGTAGGCCTGTCTTGAAACACCAAACAGTGAGCAAAGCCTTGCCAGGCTTTCATTGGGATAACTTTGCCTCATTCTTTTGACTGTTTGGTACCACGCTTTTTTCGGATCTTAATATGAAGATCCTCCTCTGCAATCTGAATCATGGTTTCGAGACTTGCATTCTTAAGTTTGGCATCATCTAAAATTTTGGTGAGTTCCTTTACCTTCCTTTCAAGAAGATTCATTTTTTGATTTTCATTCATATTCGCAAGAAGTTGAGTCGATAAATCGCCACCCAATGTACGAACTGAATATCTCCTGATAAATAAGGCTAACGTGTTACGGTTAACTCCGTACTTTTCGCAAGCCGCCCGCTTAGCGATAATACCACTATTTACCTCCTTGACAATTCTAATCATTTCGGCCTCCGAACGTCGTTTATATGGATCCCGACTTAGGATACTCGGCCTATACTTTTTTTCTATTTTTTGCTTCATCCTGTTTACTTTTAGTGACAAGCTATTTCAGGACAAGACATGATCCTGTAATTTAAAGATATTTTTTGTTAACTAAAATCTTAGTTATAATTTCACTTTCATGTTTTGGGGAGAATTTGTAAATTTTCTATATCCCAAAAAATACGATTTTATTGAGAATTTCTCTTTTTCCTTAAGATTGTATTGCGGAGCTAATAAACCGGAAGAATAACGAAAGATGTTTTAGGATTTGCCTTTTAGTCTCCCGTTTGATTGTATTAATATTTTTGGCGAATTAAGTTACGATAGACGTATTGAGATTGACACAATAACTTTTCCTAAATTCTGGACCTGTAGTAGCCGACAGAAAATCTAAAGTGTAACATTTAAATTTTTTCTGTGTTGCCATTTGCCATGCGACAAATTATTACGAGAAGACTTTTCTTGCTTGTGGCCTCATTTATATTTCATTTGTTATCATCAGCACAGGGCAAACCTATTGATGTGGGCAAATTAAATATCTTATTCCAAAATTTGCAATTTGAGGATGCCATTGCATATTTGAGATCCCTGGAGCCTGTAGACTCGACAAATATT
Source organism: Chitinophagaceae bacterium UBA5175 (assembly GCA_002413325.1). Lineage (GTDB taxonomy): Bacteria > Bacteroidota > Bacteroidia > Chitinophagales > Chitinophagaceae > Puia. Next base: position 15,471 of record DHWT01000305.1, read on the forward strand.
GAAATGGTTGGTTATTTAGCATACTCATATTCAATGGCTGAAGATCTGGGTTCCGCTGACAAATATTATCAAAAGTTACTTGAGATCGATTCCAATAGTATTTCCGCGAATCAATATTTGTTGAAAAAATACAATTACCTCAATCCAGAACTGGCTAAGACCTTTGCCCAACGACTGGTCATTCTTCAACCAGCTAAATCGGCCTATTTAAGGAATCTTGGGGCTATATTGCTCAGATTAAATGAAACAGATTCAGCCTATAAGATTTACTATAGAGCTTATCTTCTTAAGCCATCGGACACGAAGAATATTCTGGGTATTACTGGTATTCTTATTGAACAACGAAAGTTCTCGAAAGCGGATAGCATTCTAGAAATTGGTTTGTCAAATGATTCTATGAATATAGCTTTAGTTAAAATGCGTATGTTATCAGCGTATAATGCTCAAGACTATATTTCAGTTATTTATTTTGGACGGCGTCTAATAGGAAACGAAAACGCCTCTTCAACAGCCCTTTTACAGCTGGCATATTCTTACTACAATTTACGAAGGTTTACACAGTGTATTGAAACTTGTGAATACATGAATAACGCAAACCTTGGTGGAGAAAATGTCTATTATTGCGAAGCGAAAGCGTATAACAAACTTCGGAAATACGAAAGAAGTACCGAACTTTTGAAGATTTGCTTGGGGCTCGCTATTTCCAAGAAAGCGGAAATATATTTTTATACCCTGGGAGAAAATTATGAAGAAACTAAAAATTATAAAGAGTCAATAAAACAATATGATACAGCATTTTATCTTTTTAGAAATCCTTTAATGATTTACAATTGCGCTAGGTTATACGATGATAAACTGAAAAATAAAACTATGGCCAGAAAATATTACCAAAAATATTTTTTGATTGCCAAGCCCGAGTCTGGTGAAGAAAAAAAAGTGTACGAATACGTAAAATCAAGACTAAGCGACTCAAATTAGCATAATAAATTTACTCCGATCTTAAACTTTTCACGGGATTGGTTGTGGCAGCCTTTAAAGCTTGAGAAATCACAGCGGAAAATGCGATTAGCAATGACATAATACCTGCAGCTAGCAAGAGCCAACCGGAAATGGATTCTCTGAAAGCAAAACCCCGTAACCATTTTTGCATGATGAACCATGCCAAAGGTGTAGCAATGAGTATAGCGACGAATACGAGCCTAATAAAGTCTCTGGTGAGCAGCGTAATAATATTCGAAATGCCGGCGCCTAATATTTTTCGAATGCTGATCTCTTTGTTACGCTGCTCTGTCGCGTGAGCCGCTAAGCCTATTAACCCCAGACAGGCAATGACAATGGCCAGGATTGCAAAACTCACAAAAATATTGGCCATGCGTTGCTCTCCTTTGTATAGTTCATTAAAATCATCATCCATAAATGAATATTCAAAAGGCCTTTTGATACCGAATGATTTCCAGTCTTTTTCTATGGAGGTGACTAAGCCTGAAATATTTGCTGATTTTATTTTAATGCTTAAGTTATCCGCTCCGTCTCCCTCCTCCTTTTTCGACCATCCATTCAACAGCATAAACAATGTGGGTGTAACATTTTCACGCAAAGAATTAAAATTGAAATCCTTTACAATGCCGACGATGTGAAAATGCTTGTCTTTGCCGTATAATATTTCCTGATTCAGGGGATCATTGCCCGGGAATTCGAACATTTTGACTGCTGTCTCATTGATCAAGACGGCATTGGAATCAGTCGGGAATTGTTTTGAGAAATTTCTTCCTTTTACTATATGCATTCCAAAGGTGGACAAATAATTTTCATCAACCGGCCAGAACTGGGTTTGGATTTCCTTATCATGCCCATTGACGAAATTCTCCCATCTTCTGTTGCCCACAGGTAAAAACGAACTCAGGGTCGCATCGACTACACCATGGAGTCGCTTAACTTTCGTCTTCATCAGCATGGGATTGTCACCCATCAGGCTGTTCATATTTTTGACCACCAGGATCGCCTCGCGATCAAAGCCAATATTTTTATTGTGGATATAACTGAGTTGCCTGAATACCACCAGGGTGCAGACAATCAAAAAAATGGAAATGGTAAATTGGAAGATGACCAACGCATTTCTAAGCCGGCCGCCACGTGACCCCGCCGACCATTTATTTTTTAATACTTTCATCGGTTTAAAGGCAGAGAGAAAAAACGCGGGATAGGATCCGGCGAGGATGCCGATTACGATGATTAGGGTGCCCAGTTTGGGTAGTAACCAGGACATTGTATGGGCGGTTAGTTTAATTTGCTTGCCGGATAGTTCATTGAACCAGGGTAGGAAGGCCCAACATAGTATGAATGAAATCAGACCTGCGCAGATAGTCATCATCAGGGACTCAGAAAGAAATTGCCTTATCAGAGCGTTCCGTGAAGAACCCAATACTTTTCGAACGCCCACTTCACGTGCACGGTTGGCGGAACGGGCAGTCGAGAGATTCATGAAATTGAAACAGGCTATAAGTAAAATCAGCACAGCGGATGCAGAAAATATCTGTACGTATTGAATGTTGCTGTTCCTGCCCAGTTCATCGGTTCTGTTGGAATAGAGATGAATTTCCCTCAAAGGGGTCAGATTCATTCCTATGTAGCTTCCTTCTTTGATCATGGCGTCGTAGAAAGGCAGGTTGGCTCTAAGGAATCCGGTAAATTTTGACTCCAGCCGTTTATAATCCGCGCCGGGTTTAAGCAGCAGGTAAGTCCTGTACGAATACAGAGCAGCGACGTCTTCGTTTCTGCTGATGTCATTGTCAGGCATCAAAAACAACATGTCGAAATGGAAATGCGAATTGGGTGGGATGTCTTTCATTACCCCCGTAATTTTATATTCGAAGGTCGCATTGCTATCGCCCATGAGGGTCATGGTTTGGCCCAGCACATCAACCTTATCAAAATACTTTCTGGCGATGCTTTCACTGATTACAACATTTTTTTGTTCCTTTAAAGCCGTTTTAGAATTGCCAAATAATAGGGGTAGCGTAAATATTTCAAAAATGTTCGCATCACAATAAGCGGCGTTATTTTCGGAAATGGCTTCCTCACCTTTCTTCACGAGTTCCATATCGGGCAGAATACGGGTGGCCAATTCAACTTCCGGAAAATCCTTCATCATTTTTGATGCGACGACAGGCGCAACGATGGCCCTTGATGTAAATGTGTTATTAAACTTAAGGTCCGTATTGATTCTGAAAATTCTGTCAGCCTTCAGATTGTAAGTATCAAAACTGAGTTCATCCAATACGTAAAACAGAATTAAAAGGCAGGTTGTGATGCCAAGCGCCAATCCCAGAATATTCAGCAGGGTAAAACCCTTATTCGTTTTGAAACTTCGCAGTGCAGTTTTGACAGTGTTTCTAAACATGGCGGCTATTTATCGCATGGCAATTTTGATTAAGCAATTCAATCTTAATAAAGTTATAACTAAATATTTAGTTATTAAAAAGATTTTATTAGGCAAAATGCCATTTCTTTGACCTGGTAGTCATTTATTGATGAGCCGCTAAGTATTATTCTGTATAAAGAATTCTATTGAACTTTGGTACTTTAGTCGGAGGCAAATAAAAGCCATGAATAATAATGGTTCTATTACCGACACAGCCCCAATGCAGTAACGTTAGCAGCAATTATATGGCATCCAATCGACTCGCAGTTATATTACTTATTTTCATTTTGACTAGTTGTGGTTTTGGTGCGGGGACGCTTGGAGGTTTTGATACTATAACTTTTCCCACCTCAAAACAAACATTGGCTGCAGCGATTGATTCTCTTTTTGCTATATATCCTGAATACAAAATACCAGACAAGTGGAAAAAAGAAGATGATTGGAAAGAAAGAGGATTCGATTTTTTAGATAGTAGAATATTTTACTTTAAATCCGAGCCAGAAGAAATGTATTATGTTTCATTTTATGGTGACGCTAATGATTTACATCAAGCAGATACAACTAAGACAGGTATTTCAATAAGAGCAATTAATAATGTCGCAAATTATAATTGGACAAAGGAAAGTGATATTAGTTCTTCAGAAGAACGTCGAATTAATAAGCGATTTCAAAATGAAATTATTTCAAAGCTTGAACAATTTACAAATACTAAAGCCATAAGTGAGCGATAACTACCGCTATCTTTCGACTTGGCATTTTGCGACGACCAAGCATTAGTCCATTGTAATCGAATTATGTTCATAGCTATCTATTACGCGTCCCAATTATTTGCCAGTAAATGCGCTCTTTCAAATTCAGACGTTATTCAAAAAATACCTTATGGATAAGACAACTATGACCGATATTAAGAAACGACTAAAGGAATACAATAAAATATTGAAGGATATGAATGTTGTATCAGAGGCCAGGATAAAATTCGGTTCTGATAACAAGAATGAAGTTTTAAATTATCTGAAGTCAAAATACGGGGAGGAAAAAGGGAAAATGGTTGGTTGAAGAATATTGGAATTTTTTTAAAGAATGATCTTTACGATTTGGATCCAAGATTTGAATCCAAAATGTCAGTCCATAGCTATCTAATGCCCTAAGGAAGCATCGGATTGTTTGGAAGGCATGTCGGGGACAATCCAGCCAGGAAGTGATTACCCTCCTCAGCTTCTCTCTCATTTTTATATTGTCGTACTTAACGAACACGCTTTTGAAGAAAATTCATATGCGTTCAATCTTTCTTTAGAAAGACTCAAAGCGCCAAAGAGACAACGACGCCATCATTAAAATCAAAATTTCTGGAATACAATCGGTGTCCCCCGAAATGTACCCCAGAAAATAAAAAACCACGTAAATTATTCATTTACATGGCCTTATCTTTTTATTTTGTGGTGTGGGGCGGGATTGAACCGCCGACACAAGGATTTTCAGTCCTTTGCTCTACCAACTGAGCTACCGCACCATCCATGTCAGTCAAAGCCTGAACCAGGCCGCGCTAATTATTTCAGAACTGACAGGGAATTCAAAGGAAAATCAATCTGCCACCCCCTGACAGGGCAGCAAAAATAGGGGATTTTCCCAATTCTCCCAAAGGAAAACAGCCCTATAATAAACTGAAAATCCGCTGAATGGTTGTCTTTTCAGCGGATTTTCTATACTAACGGAATCTTACATTCCATAGGTGTTCAGAAA
>DHWT01000080.1 GCA_002413325.1 Chitinophagaceae bacterium UBA5175
AAATTTCACTTCCGGGCAATGAATACATCCGCATCCGCCGCGTGGAACTGGTTCCCCGGTACCAGAACCCGTACCAGGTTATTGATGTGCGGACCGACCTGGCCATTCATTTTGAATTTATCTATGACGTGGAGGAAGCCGGAAATCTCATGGTAAATCTGCAGTTATTTAATGATGCCGGCGAAATGATTTTCGAACTGGCCTCCCAAAATTACCGTTTCAAAAACGGATTGGTTAAAGGAGCATCGCATATCCCGGGGAATTTTTTAAATGACGGTTTGTACTATATTTCCCTCTCCTTCGTTAAAAATTCAACCACCCGCCTTTTTTACCTGGATTCCTGTTTATCCTTTCATGTGGAGGATTATAATCATTCCGGCGACTGGTACGGCAAGTGGGCCGGTGTTGTAAGGCCCTCCTTTCCGATAACCTTAAAACAGGAGCCTGAATGAACATGATTATTTCAGCAACAGAATGTTATCCGAATGTCTGAACGTATACCCCAGAGTCCCCCTGAAATAAAACCGGTACCGGAACCTGTCCGGAGACCCCTCTGGTCGGTCATGATTCCTTCCTACAACTGCAGTGTGTACCTTATTGAAAATATCCGTTCTGTATTGGAACAGGATCCCGGAGCTGAACTCATGCAGATTGAAGTGGTGGATGACTGCAGTACGGATGCGGATGTGGAATCGCTTGTGCGGGAATTGGGTAAAGGCAGGGTTGGCTTTTACCGGCAGCCACAGAATGTGGGAAGCCTGCGCAATTTTGAAACCTGCCTGAACCGTGCAACCGGTCACTACATTCATTTATTACACGGGGATGACCAGGTAAAACCCGGATTTTATTCAGAAATCGAACAGTTATTTAAATCATTCCCTGAAGCAGGATGCGCCTTCACGGGTTTTGTTTTTGTGGATGAGCAGAATGAACGGCTCTATGATAACCAGGAATTACTCAGTGAGCCGGGCCTGCTCGATAACTGGCTTGTCCGGATTGCCCGTTCCCAGCTGATACAGGTCCCTGCCATGGTGGTGAAAAGAGCGGTTTATGAACAGCTGGGTGGATTTTATGGCGTACACTATGGTGAAGACTGGGAAATGTGGGCGCGTATTGCAGCCCGTTATCCGGTTGCGCACAGTCCCAAAAGACTGGCCCTCTACCGGGTACACCGGGACAATATTACAAGCCGGTATTTTCTTACCGGGCAAAGTATGACGGATGCCATGACCGTAGTTAACACCATCCAGAACTACCTGCCACCGGGCGAACGCGCCGGGGCAAAACGTGCCGCGAAAAAGCACCTCGCGCATTATTTTGCACGGACTTCCGACAAAGTCTATCATCAATACGGTAAACCCTACGTGGCCCTGGAACAGTCAAAACGGGCGCTGAATATGCATTTCAGCCGCATAACCTTTTTTTACTGGCTGAAAATGCGCATTAAAATAGGGATCGGTTATAAAATACCAAAGGGACCGGACATGCTTATACAGGCCGATTAATATTCCCGGGAAGGTTTCCTTTTGCAGCAGACTGATTTTGTCCTTTCTTTTTCGGCATCACGTAATCAAATAACTTCCTGAGGTTATTGAACGGCTGTTCCACGAGATACCAGGAAAGGGTTGCACAGGCAACGGCCAGTGCAAAATAAATCCAGAAACTGATATAAGGGGAAGCAAGCATTTTACCGGCAGCAGACAAATCATATCCCCACCCACTCATCCGATGCTGAAGGAGATCAAACAATTTCCAGAAAAATAAAGTGGCGATCAGGTGATATAAATAAATCCCGTAACTGATTTTTGAAAGGTATTGCACCATCCGGTTCTCCAGAAATTTCTTCGTGAATCCCGTATATCCCCGGTTGGCAAAGTCAATTACGGTTATCGTGAATAATGAAATAAACACCCGGTCCAGGCCGATAAAACTCCGGCGATGATTGGTTACGATTAATAATAACCAAACCGGTATGGCTATAAAAGAAGCCCATTTTAACCACTGGTTATTTTCTTTTCCCCGGTAATGATAGAATGCCAGCAGGGCACCCGCGGCAAAGCAATCGATACAGGCCGGCATCAGCACGAGCATCGGGAACTGGGCCTGCATGGGAAATACCGTCAGCATGAACACGCGGAACGCGATACCGGTCAATACCATCAGTCCAAAAACTTTCGGCAGGTAGCGGGTCGGAATAAATAAAATAAGCCAGGGCCAGAGGATATAAAACTGTTCCTCCACGGCAAGGGTCCATAAATGGACCGTATAGGGTCCCCATGCCTGGGTTAAGTAGATCCGGATATTATACAGATAACCGAAATAAAAAGCAGGATGCTGCCGAAGATCCCGTCCTTCCAGGGGGAAAAACATCAGGATGGCCAGATACAGGTAGCAGGCCGGAAAAATCCGGAGTGTCCGGCGGGTCAGGAAAGCCACAGCCACTTTCCAGACAGGCATGGCATGATCAATCGCTTTTTCTTTGGCATCCAAAAGTATCCGGGTGATCAGGTAACTGCTGAGTACAAAAAAGAAAACGATGAGAGACCCCAGGTCGTAGTGCCAGTTTTTGAGGCTTATCAGAAAAGAGGAAAAATGGTAGACCACCACAAAAAGGACTGCACAGAAGCGAAGCCCCGACAGCTGTGGCTTAAATCTGAACCTGGTTTCTGACTTATCCTGCCTGGTATGATTCAATGCAGTGGATTTGAATGGATGCGGCTGCCTGCCAATCCTTGTAACGGGTAAATTCCCAATTTAGTACAGTTTCCCAATACCGGTGTTTTCGTAAAAAAAATGCAAAACGCTTTTAAAACCCAAATCCGGAGAGTATATTTAATCCTCCCGATCATCCTCTGATCTCCACCAGAACAAGCCGTTATTACCAGGCTACTGATCCGCTCCTCTAAAGACCGCCATTCCTCACCCCTCAGCGCTCTATTAAATTGATCAGTATGAAAACTTCTAACACCCGCCGTAATTCATTTTTACAGGTATTCTCCCGAATCAATGGAAGAACCGGACTGCCTGTAATGATCCTTGTTTGCAGTTTATGCTTCAGTAAATTAAAAAGTCAGAATTGCAATCTTTGTTCAATCCCTTCCTTTCCCTCACTGACCCTGTACCAGGCTTTTCAAACGGGCCATGGAATGGGATTTGGAGTGGAAGCTGGCACCTGGAATAAAGACGCCGGCAAATTCAGCTATTTTATGGGAACCAGTGTGGTATGGGCCGAGAACAACTATACCAATGTAAAAACCAGCAGTTCCCAGAATCAGATCCTGCTGGGTTTCTACCTGAAGGGGCAGTATAAACTGACGAAACATTTGTATGTAGTTGCAGCTCCGGGCATTGTAAATCTTTCCTATTTTGAAGTACAGACCGGGCTCCGGTATGTGGTACCGGTTACCAAAGTAATCGGGATCGGAATAGAACCGGCTTATGCATTTTATCAAAAGCAGTTTTTAGTGAATGCCAACCTGCATTTTGCCTTGCGGTAAATAAAAAATCCATGCAGCCTGCTTCAATAGGCTGCATGGATGTATTCAGGCAGTTTAATGAACCTTGTCTACGTTATTATATTTATCTGTCCAGGAGTCTGTTTTTGCCTTATCTTTTTTGGATTCATAAATGGTAACGAGCATATCATAGGAATCCCTCAATGCCACTTTATCCGCCCTCTTTAATTTACCCTGGCTTCCCAGTAACTGATCTACTTTTTCGAGATAGGGTACGGCTTCGTCGAATCTCTTAACTGCCAGCGCCCGGTATTCCTGGCGTTTTTTCAACT
>DHWT01000215.1:0-2052 GCA_002413325.1 Chitinophagaceae bacterium UBA5175
GAACACATTATAAATACCGATATCCAGGAGGCTTCCGCCACCGAGTGCCGGATCATATAACCTGGGCGGAACGGGCGGGAGCGGGATGAAACCAAAACTGACGAGCATGTTGCGGATCTCTCCCAGTTCACCGGCTGCAATCAGTTCCTGCAGTTTCTGATACTGGGGAAGAAACTTTGACCATAAGGCTTCCATCAGGAAAACCTGGTTCTTCCTGGATGCATCTACCATTTCTTTTGCCTGTCGCCTGTTTATCGCAAAAGCTTTTTCACATAATACGGCTTTTTTGTGCTCCAGGCATAAGAGAGTATGTTCATGGTGCAGGGCGTGTGGTGATGCGACATAGATTACATCCACATCCGGATCTTTCACGAGGTCCTCGTAACTGCCATGCACATGTGAGGCAGGAAAGTCTTTTGCAAATGCCTTTGCATTTTCCAGCTGGCGTGCCCCTACGGCCATCAGCTTTGCATCGGTTACCAAAGCCAGATCGGCAGCAAATTTGCGGGCAATGCGTCCGCAACCCAATATCCCCCAGCGAATGAATTCCATCGAGAATAATTTTTTACAAGATAAGTGATTAGAAAATAATGGTTCATTGTTATTGATGCAAAAAATCTGTTTAGTAGTTCATAAGCCTTACTATTTATAGCGTTATGCGTTAGGCGTTACGCGTTAAGCGTTAAGCGTTAAGCGTTACGCTTTCCCTACCTTTGCAGGCTTTATAATAGCCATGAGTAACCGGAAGGACACGGAAGTATATAAAACGATTTTACTGGCGATCCCCATTATTATGGGGGAGCTGGCCCAGATGTCGCTGCACCTGATTGATACGGCCATGGTGGGTGCGATCAGTTATAAGCACCTGGCTGCTGCGTCCCTGGTGATGACGGCTGCCAATATTCCCTTTGTAATCGGTATTGGCATGACCATTTCCGTTTCCCAGATGGTTTCCATGGCAAACGGGCGCCGCGATCACCAGCTTATTTCTCATTACCTCTACAACGGTTTTCTTTTATGTATGGTGTTTGCCCTGCTCATTGCTGCGGGCCTGGTATTCGGAAGGAATATATTAAGGCACCTGGACCAGGACCCGCAGGTGGTGGAACTGGCCCTGCCGTTCATGATTCTTGTGGGGCTTTCGATCATCCCCATGTTACTTTTCATGACCCTCAAACAATTTACTGACGGTCTTGAATATACGAAAACAGCCATGATGCTTTCCATCGCCGCCATGCCGGTCAATATTTTCCTAAACTGGCTCTTCATATACGGGCACTGGGGTTTTCCCCGCCTGGAACTGGTTGGCGCGGGGTATGCCACCCTGATCACACGGACATTAATTTTTGTAGTGCTGGGTCTGATCGTTTTAAAACACCGGACATTCAAACGGTTTATAGCGGTACGCGAAAGGCAGTGGAAATACAACCTGGAAACCATGCGGGAGTTGTTACGAATCGGTATTCCCAGCAGTATGCAACTGGGTGTGGAAGTATGTGCCTTCGCGGTCTCGGGCATTATGATCGGCACGATCAGCGCCGTTTCGCTGGCAGCCCACCAGATTGCCCTGAGCTGCGTGTCATTTACTTTTATGGTTTCCATGGGCCTGTCGCAGGCTGGATCCATACGGGTGAGCAATGCGTTTGGAAGGGCCGACTGGAATACCATCCGGGTGATTGGAAAAACCACGCTGCTCACCGCTTTGCTGTATGGATTTTTCTGCGCAGTATGTTTTTCGATTTTTCGATGGCAGCTGCCGTTGATCTTTAATGAAAATCCGGCCGTGGTTCATTTATCCGCTTTATTACTAATATTTGCTGCGGTGTTCCAGATTTCTGACGCCACACAGGCTACCGGTGCCGGGCTCCTGCGTGGCATCAAAGACGTCAGGCTGCCCACGGTACTGGTGACGATTGCCTATTGGGTGATCGGCCTGCCGGTCGGCTGGCTGTTTGCTTTTCACTATCATATGGGGGCTGCAGGTATGTGGCTGGGATTAATTATCGGTCTGACCCTGGCCTCTTTTTTTCTGGGAAGCCGTTTCCGGTATAT
>DHWT01000215.1:2395-7142 GCA_002413325.1 Chitinophagaceae bacterium UBA5175
TCCACCAGGTCGTCGATATATTCAATTCCGATCGAAAACCGCAGGAGGCTGGCCGGACTTTTTGGTGAATTACCCTCTGCCGACCGGCGATGTTCCACCAGGCTTTCCACCCCACCCAGGCTGGTCGCATGTTTAAACAGTTTCATACTGCCGGCAAAACGAATGGCCTGTTGTTCACCGCCCTTCATGATAATGGAAATCATGGATCCGTAATGGCCGTTCATCTGTCGTTTAGCAACCTCGTGGCTGGGATGATCGGGAAGTCCCGGGTAAAAAACCTGTTCCACGGAGGGCTGGGTTTTAAAAAAAAGGGCGATGGCGGCGGCATTTTTCATTTGACGCTCCAGCCGGAGGGAAAGTGTGGAAAGACTACGGTTCAGCAGCCAGCAATCAAAAGGAGAGGGGACCGACCCGCCGACGGTCTGGTATTCCCGGATCTTCACCGCCAGTTCATTTTTCTTTTTTATAATGATACAGCCGCCCAGCACGTCGGAATGTCCGCCGAAAAATTTAGTAGAAGAATGAAAGACCAGGTCTGCGCCCAGCTCCAGCGGTTTTTGAATCAGCGGTGTGGTCCAGGTATTGTCGCAACCCACTAATATCCCCCGGTCATGTGCGATTTTGCTTACCCGGGCGATATCCGTTATTTTCAACATGGGGTTGGAAGGTGTTTCAATAATCAGCAGCCGCGTGTTTTCCCGGATGGCATTTTCAATTGCTGCAGCATCCGTCATATCCACTTCCGTATAGGAGATGTTCCATTTGGGCAGCATTTCCTTAACCAGGTGGGCAATCCCGTGGTAACAATCATCCGGGATTATAATATGTGTACCGGGCTCCAGCACCGTTTGTGCCAGGGCCATGGCAGCCGCCATCCCGGAGGGGAAGGCAAAAGCTTCTTCTCCGCCTTCCAGCAGGGCGAGTTTGATTTCCAATCCACGCCGGTTGGGATTATCCCAACGGGTATAGATATACCCTTTGCCTCCGATATTACCCGCTTCATCCCGTTCAAAAGTGGTGGTGACGTGAATCGGGCTCATGATGGAGCCGATGGAGTCCTCCATATGACCGGCATGAACGGACAGGGTATCAAAATGCATTCAATTTTTTTTGCTAAGATAATCATTCAGGGATTAAACTTTTAGCCGGTTTTTCCTGACCGTAATCATATTGGAACTTGTATTCTTTTATTTAAATTGTGAATACTAAAACGAATTGTATGCCGGTTACCCCATCAGCCATGAGTCTTCACCTTCAATACAGATTATGGATTGCCGAACTGAATTTTGATATCAACGTGCTGCGGATATTCGGAGATTACCTGGCCGAACTTCGCAGGAAATGCAAGGAGCCGGAAGAAAAAGCGAAATGTGATTATTTTGAGAAAGAATTCCAGGTATTAAGAACAGAAATTGATGATATACGCCACGAAATGCATATCGGCAAAATGAAACTGGGGGCATTTGGGAGAGACGGAAAGGCTTTTGAGTATAAACTGTTTAATTCTGAAAATCAGGTTCCATTAAAGAAACGGCTTTCAGCGTATAAAAACAATTTCAAAAAAATCAAACTGGAGTTTGGCGAATTTGAAGCCCGATGGCTTTCTTAAACTAAAAGACCGGATGCTTAATCCGGTCTTTTAGTTTGCTTCATGCGTCAGGCTTTTCTGGAAGCATGTATCATGTGTCGATTGAATCATAACTCATAACTCATAACTCATAACTGCCTTCTGCCCGCAGCATGTTATTTAATGGAAACAGGCACTGCCAGTTTATCCCAGCTCAGGGTGAAGCCGCCTGCCGTAACGCTGTAAAGCAGACTTTCCTGCACACTGCTGAGCATTTTGGGGGTCACTTTAACTTCCAGCACGGTCTTCTTTGGGTCCATATTTGCATCACCGTTATGGGTATCGCCCCACTGACCGGTTTCGGAATTGAAAAAAACGGTCCATTCTTTTTCACCCGGTGTGGTAAACAGGCTGTACTTGCCGGCTGCCAGCTTTTTGCCTTCCACCATAATATCTTTGTCTGTTGTAAAAATCGTGGCTTCGTTGGCACCGGCTCTCCATACTTTATCATAAGGAACCAGTCCGCCCCAGATTTTTCTTCCCTTTACTGAAGGACTGCTGTAATTGATGGTGATCGTTGCACCATGTACATTACCGGTTGCGGTAGCAGGAGGACTGGGCCGTTTACTTTTATCTTCCTGCGCCCATAAATGTCCTGCAAATAAAACGCCGATGAATGCCAGAGCCATCATCCGGACAAGAACTGTTTTTTTCATATAGAAATAATTGAGTGATAAAATAAAACTTTTTTTTAAAGGGCATGAAGTTAATGCATTTCAGGATAAGCCAAATGCTAAAAGGTCTAAAGTCAGTTCCTATGGCATGATAAAAGTCTATAATAAATTTATGCAGGCAGGGAAAACAACAGGTCCTCATTATTTATGAAATACGAAGAAACTTCAGGCTTTGGGTATCAGGCCTTCAGCCTGAAACGGGTCTTTCCGGTTAAACAATTTTTTAAACGGTAAACGGGTTTCCTTTAAAATAACGACCTTACCCTGCCGAAAATATTCACACTTCAAAAGAAAAACACATGAAACGATTTGCTGTCATTTTGGTTAGTCTACTGATTTTATTTTTTATCAACGGTTGTAATAATCCACAACCTCCGGCAACAACAACAGATAGTACGGCGGTAAAATCTGATTCGTCCGCCGGATCCACCGCCGGTTTTAAATTAGGGGTGCAGATGTGGACGTTCCGCATGTTCTCTTTTGCAGACGCCCTGGATAAGGTGGACAGTTCCGGTATTAAAAATATTGAAGCCTTTATCGGGCAGAAACTCGGTGGGGGTATGCAGGGAGCCTTTGGTCCGGAGATGTCAAAACAAACCCGTGATCAGCTTAAGGCTTTGTTACAGAAAAAGGGCATACAAATCGTAGCTATGGGTGTGATTGTGCCGAAAAACAAGGCCGAATGGATTAAAACCTTTGAGCTCGCGAAGGATCTGGGACTGAGTTATATTACTGCAGAACCCATCAAAACCCAATGGGATATGGTGGACAGCCTCGCGGGTGTATACGCTATTCCCATAGCCATTCATGATCATCCCAAACCCAATGTGTACTGGAGCCCGGATTCTGTTCTGGCAGCCACCAAGGGTCATCCGCATATCGGCTCCTGTGCCGATATTGGACACTGGTCACGCAACGGCCTGAATCCCGTGGATTGTCTCAGGGAATTACAGGGTCATATCATCGGGGTTCATCTCAAGGATATCGTAAAGTTTGATAATCCGGAAGCCCGAGACACTGTTGTGAGTAAAGGTGTCATTAATCTTCCGGCTGTTCTTGCTGAATTGAAAAGGCAGAATTTCAATGGCATGCTTTCCATCGAACATGAATCGAACTGGTATCATAACCTGCCGGATGTTATTTTCACCCGGAATTATTATGATTCGCTGGTGCAGAAATTGCAGTAGAGCGTAACGCTTAACGCCTAACGCGTAACGCCTGACATCAAAATCTTTTGGTGTCAGGCGTTTTGTTTTAAAGCCGTCAAAAGCTGTTCAGCGTCGGCTGTTCATTCTACCGATGGATACCCCTTGGCCACCCAGTCTGTCCTGATATTATGTTCCAGGTTCAGGAGGCGGGCGTTGGTGAATTTCATCTCGTTGAGCAGGGTAAATGCCGGACGGATATTCGGACAGCGTTCAAACGGACAGCAACCGCAATAGATCACGACATCCGCATTTTTGGGAAGCTTGCTGAGCGCCTGTTTTAATTTGTCCAGGTTTTCTTTTTCATGAGCCTGCCCTAGGTCGATGGAACCCCTGATCAATGCACCGGGTCCCACAGAATACACAATTGGTTTTTTTGCATTCGGGTTATTGAGCACCGCTGCCAGGTCGGCCGGTGCCATCAACTGGCTGGCTGTCCAGGGTTCCTGCCCCCGGTTTGCTTTTTCCTTCAATTTAATAAAACCCATGGCGGTAATAAAAACCAGGATGATCAGGATCGCATACTTCATTTTCAATAATTTATAAGGTTAGATTCCGCGTTAAAATTAATCAATTAATACCTGAATCGGGTAGGGTCGCTTCCTTCCGTTTGCGTCTTCCTAAATTTCAATCTTTTTGTTTCCGTTTACTAAAAAAATTAGTAAATTTGAGAGGGAATTCACCAGTTTAAAAACAGTTTATCATGGAATTACTTTATTATGAAACGGCTCTGCCGGCGGGTTTTCCTTCTCCGGCCCTGGATTATATGGAAGAACGGATTGACCTGAGCCGGGAACTGATCCGCCACCCGCTCTCCACTTTTATTGTGGAATGCACGGGCGACTCTATGATGGGGGCATTTATTCCGCCCAAAGCCCGGCTCCTGGTGGACCGGTCTCTGAACCCCGTAAATGGAAATATCGTGGTAGCGGTTTTGAATGGTGAGTTTACCGTCAAGTTTCTCCGGAAGAATGATCATGCCTGCTGGCTGGTGCCGGCTAACAGCAAATACCCGGAAATAAAAATCAGCGGGGATATGGATATGCAGGTCTGGGGCGTAGTCACCCATATCATTTCGGACACGGAGGACCTGAGAACATGTATGCGTTAAAGGCTTTCTATGATGGTGCATACTGCTGAAACCTTCATAAAAAAACTTAGCGGCTTTCAATCGGGATGAATCTTACAATATCCATAATTTATACTTTAATAGAACTGGATTTTTAATTAATAATGAGTCA
>DHWT01000286.1:0-3548 GCA_002413325.1 Chitinophagaceae bacterium UBA5175
GCAATACGTCCCCACATGTGTAATGATTTTAATGAATCTGACCCGGCAAAGAAACTTATTTTAGCCGAATTTCGCAGGAATCCGTTTGGCCATGATTCACAAAACCAAAGGCATCGTGTTGCGCGCCGTGAAATACGGAGAGACCAGCTTGATTGTAACCATACTGACCGAGCTGTTTGGATTACAGTCCTATCTGGTAAACGGGGTCAGGACGGTTTCGGGTAAGGGCGGTTCCAAAGCCGTACTGTTTCAGCCTGCAGCCATGCTCGACCTGGTAATCTATCACCAGGAGACGAAGAACCTGCAGCGGTTGAAGGAATTTACATGGAACTATTTATACCAGCATATTTTTTCCGACGTGGTTACCCATGCGGTCGCTTTATTCATGGTAGAACTTCTGCAAAAATGCCTGAAACAACCGGAGCCCAACCCGGAGCTTTATTGTTTTATGGAAGATGCGCTCACCGGGCTCGATCAGTCCGGCCGGAAAGTGCAGGCGAATTTTCCTTTATTTTTTGCCCTGCATTTAGCTGGTTTTTTTGGATTGCGGATAGATGATAATTACTCTGATAAAAGAACGTACCTGGATCTGAAGGAAGGATATTTTTCGGAAGAAAAACCGTCACATCCCCATTATCTTGAAAACCCATTGAGCGGGATCATTTCTCACCTCCTTAAAATCATGCAGCCTGCTGAACTCGCAGAACTGCCCCTGAATAAAGAAACGAGAAGAAGGCTCCTGATGGCCTGCGAGGATTTTTATTCCCTGCATATTGCGGGGTATACGACGTTAAAGACCATACCGGTTCTGCGAACCATATTGGAAGTGTGAGCTTGTGGGATATGGAATAGGAAGATTCTTGAAATTATTTTAAGGGGCCTGTAAAATGAACCGTATCAAAATACAATTTTATCTGTGTTTAAAACATGCGTCGGCGGCAAATTCATTCATAACTCATCACTCATCACTCATCACTCATCACTCCCGCACGCTCACAGTAACCTCCGGCAGGTGCTGTCTGCACTGATTTCCCCCCCTGCTGTATTTTCCAGCAGAACAATTCCCGGTTTTTTCCCTTTTTTAAAATCGCCCAGTTTCTCGTCGAATGCCAGAGCCCTGGCACCGTTGGAAGTAGCCCAGGCCAGCATGCGGGAACTGGGTGTTCCGGGGAAGACATTTTTAATGGTTTTGATTTCTTCCAGGATACTGAGCTGCTGGTTGCTTGCCAGGCTGTCGGTGCCCAATACCACCCGGGCCTGACGCTTCAAAAATAAAGGGATATCCGGCAGCCTGTCCTCAATATAACGGTTGGCATTGGGGCAAAAACAAAAAAACAGGCTCTCGCTCAATGCCTGTGCTTCGATCAAATCCGCTTCTTCCATAAAAGTATTATGCACGAGCAGGATATTGGATGCCGGTTTCAGTTTGGGCAGGTAATAAGGCATGCTTCGGGTGGCCGGTGTTTTGAAATGACCGGTATCCATTTTCATTTGGGAATACATCCGGTTCAGGTCGCCGGTACCGGACAGGAAAAATTCGTTTTCAGCAGGCGATTCCTGGTTATGAATGGTAATCGTTTTACCTCTGAATCCCGGTACCATCAGGTTCCAAAGCGCTGATGAAACAGAATAGGGCGCATGCGGATTCAGGGACAGGTGGTTCTCATCCAGCCCCATTTCAAGAAATAAGGAGGCTAATTTTCTCCCGGATTCAAAGCGTGAAACCGCCAGTTCAGGTGCCCATCCGAAAAGTTCGATAAAATTGTAGTAAGACAGGTGTCCGGCTGACTTCAGGATCGCGGTATCGGGTGTATTACAGATATCACCCACGGCAACAATTCCTGAGGCCAGCATGGCGTTCTCAGCAAACCGGATGGCTTCCTGTTTCAGCTCCTCCGGTTGATTGCGCTGGCTGATTACCGAAAGGACAAAGTTGACCAAACCCTGCTTTTCCGGAACCAGGCCTTTGAGGTGACTGAGTTCCAGGTGACAGTGGCAGTTTATAAAACCCGGGGTCAGGATGCCCGGATATTCTTCGAGGTCCCCGCCCGCCTGGTCTTCGTCCACAATGGCTTCCACGGTACCGTCCTGCCTGCAAACCAAAACGGCATCATTCCCCAGCATGTTATAACCATCAAACAAATAGTCCCCTTTCAATTTCCGATAAGTCATGGTTCAGTTAACTTTGCAGCAATATAAATTTTTCGCAGGTTATGATAGATAAACTGGATGCGATCCGGGCAAGATTCGACGAGCTGGGTGTTGCGCTCACCAATCCGGCCATTGTGAATGATAACAGGAAATTCAGTGCTACCAGTAAGGAATACCGCAGCCTGGAAAAAATTGTAAAGGTCTACGACCAATACCGGAACCTGCTGGATGATCTGGCTTTTAACCGGGAAGCGCTGAATGGGGATGATGAGGAATTAAGGGAACTGGCCAAGATGGAAACCTCGGCCCTGGAAGAGAAAAAAACGACCCTTGAAGCGGAAATCAGGCAGCTTTTAATTCCAAAAGACCCCCAGGATGAAAAAAATGCCATTATAGAAATCCGGGCAGGTACGGGGGGGGATGAAGCCAGTCTTTTTGCCGGCGACCTGCTCAGGATGTATATGAAATATTGCGAGAGAAAGGGATTCCGGACTACCCTTTTAAGTGAGAGTGAAGGCACCGTAGGAGGTTATAAAGAGGTTCAGATTGAAGTTACCGGGGAAGACGTTTACGGCACCCTGAAATTTGAAAGCGGGGTACACCGGGTGCAAAGGGTTCCGGATACCGAACAGAGTGGCCGGGTGCATACGAGTGCTGCTACAGTGGCGGTAATGCCTGAAGCTGAAGAAGTTGATTTTGAACTGAATCCCAGTGATGTTAAGATGGAAACAGCCCGCAGCGGGGGCGCAGGAGGTCAGAATGTTAACAAAGTGGAAACCAAAGTATTGCTAACCCATCTGCCTACCGGAACCGTAGTGGTTTGCCAAACGGAAAGAACCCAGCTGGGCAACCGGGAAAAAGCCATGCAGATGATGAGAACCAAGCTCTATGAAGAACAGGTGAGAAAACAGGAAGAGGAAATTTCCAGGCACCGGAAAAGCCTGGTGAGTACAGGTGACCGGAGCGCTAAAATCCGAACCTATAATTTCCCGCAGGGAAGAGTAACGGATCACCGGATCGGTCTGACAGTTTATAACCTGGGCGATGTGCTGAACGGGAATATCGGTGAATTTATTGACGCCCTCCAGTTTGCCGAGAACGCGGAAAAAATTGCGAAACCTGCCTGAGCTGTAGCACAATTTCTACATTCCGTTATGAAATCTGTATGATTAGTTGGAAGCAACCCTATTTAAGTAGTAAATTCATTAATAGTAATTTCTTAACAATCATCCATTAAACAGATTTCGCTTTCTGACGTTTAATATAATTATTGGCGGCGAGGAAAAAAACGTTTAACGGTTAATTGGGTGTGAATCGGGCTGCTAATCTTAAAAAATTGTTATTAAGAAAAAAGAAAAAGAATTGGATTCACATTGGCTTGTACCTTTACATCAGAT
>DHWT01000286.1:3862-24348 GCA_002413325.1 Chitinophagaceae bacterium UBA5175
TAAATGGTCTTTTCTATTTGACTTCACAAAAGCAGTCAATTTTCTCATAAGCAGTTAGTTTTGGTTACGGCCCCTGTTTCCACAGGGGCTTACTTTTTACAGGAATTTTTTTAACATCATACCGTTAATAAATCAGGCGTTTCTGAGCTTGTGTAACGTGAAACGCACTACCAGGTATCCTGCAACGGCACCGGCAATATCAGCAGTTATATCAAAAATATCAAAATCACGGTTCGGGATAAAATACTTCTGAATATATTCCATGGCAATGCCATATAAACAGGCAATGACCAGGATGAATACATAACGTTGCCCGGGATTTTTAACTTTCTCCTTTTTTACACCATAATAGAAAGACCATAAAAAAACAAAACTGCCAAACAGGATCACGTGAACGTATTTATCCAGGTTGGGAATAGCCAGATGTTCCTCATTGGGCAGCATGCTCCCCGGAAGAGACAATAAGATAAATATAAAGATGGTCCAGAGCAGGGCAGGCATGCGGCTGGAAAGAATCTGTTGTATCATGCGGCGCATATTCATGGAAAGCGAAGATAAGTTTCTAACCGGTTACCTTACCTATGACATACATGGCATCCGGGGTAGGTGTAAGACTACCCCCTCTTTTTTCAAGTGTAATGGCAAAAGCTTCTGCTTTCGGAACCGTTTTGAGTTTAATGAAAGAAATGCCTTCCCGGAAATCAAAAATACCTACATCAACCGGTTTGCCGTCCACAATGGCCCAAAGCTGATACTGTTTATCTGAAGCGGGTTTTGGCAGCTGGTTTATGAGCAGGTATACCGCTTTGGATTCGGTATTCCAATATACCGTAGCCATACTGGACGGGGCGGGGCTGGTGGGTATCCCGGGCATTTTTACAATCGCCATCAGGGGGTTTTTCACCAGGCTCAGATCGTTTTCGTAGTTTTCAAGTTTTGTCTGTAGCACCTGGTTGGCGCCAGCGACCTGTGTTTGTGCCGTTATCAGCTGTTTATTTTCAGCGATGGATTTTTTATACTGATTCAGTAAATAAAGATTGAGCAGCACGCTGCCTCCCAACAGAACAAGGGAAGCTGCGGCAACATATTTCGCGAAACCGGTCCGGGGAACCAGCGTCGGTTTAAGTAAAGGAATACGGGGAGGATGATCATTCTTTTCCATGCCGATTTGCGAGAAAATACAGGATTTCAATTCCCGGGGCGGTTCCAGTTTTTCCTGAAGGAGCCTTTCTTCCAAATGCAATTCAAATGAGTTCCGGGCGGCAAGCACCTCATTATGGGAAGCGCACATCCTTTCGAACTCGGCACGTTCTTCCGCAGAAGCAAGTCCGAGCACATAGCTCTCAACAATTCCACTCAATATGTACTCCTGTATGTTCACTTATTTCAGATATTCTCTTAAATGCAAAAGCGCATTACGAATACGGGTCTTCACCGTTCCAAGCGGAATTTCTTCGATCTCTGCGATTTCTTCATGCGTGTAACCCTTAAAATAGGCAAGTTCTATCAAAACACGTTGCCCGGGCTGAAGTTTCCCCAGGAATTTGCTAAGACCGATATGGTCTGTATCGGTTTGGGTCACGGGGCCCTTTCTATATACGGTATCTGTAATTTCCTGGTTTTTCCGGCTGTTTTGATAATTTTTCGATCTCAGCATGTCGATGGAGGCATTGCGGCTGATATTCAGCATCCAGGTAAACAATCGCCCCCTAAGGGGATCATAAGACGCTATTTTACGCCAGATATTTACAAAAACCTCCTGCAACACATCACCGGCCGTTTCGGGGTCTTTAACAATTTGCAGAATAATGCTGTAGAGTGAACCGCTGTAATGATCGTATAAATGGGAAAAAGCCTGGTCATCCCCTGCTTTTAATGCCGTGATCAGTTCCTGTTCATTATATGTTCCCGGTAATCCCAAGTCGGTATCAGTTATAAAATTGTACCGGCCGGTATTATCCAACCAGGGATTCGTAAGCAGCTGCGTCCATCAATTTCGTAACTTCTGCAGGATCTTTCACCGTAAGTCTGATCATCCAGCCCTTTCCATAAGGGTCCGTATTTACCAGGTCCGGAGCATTTGCCAGTTCCGGGTTTAATTCAGTAACGGTTCCGGATACCGGAAGAAAAAGATCAGAAACTGTTTTTACCGCTTCCACCGTTCCAAACACCTGACCTGCTTCCATTGTTTTTCCAATGGTTTCCACTTCCACATAAACGATGTCGCCCAATTCGCGCTGGGCATAATCCGTAATACCGACAATGAATGTATTGCCTGCTTCCTGCCTGACCCATTCATGTTCTTTTGTGTATCGAAGGTTATCCGGGAAACTCATTGGTAATTTATTTTTTTGTTCTGTTGATGGAAGCTGCAAATATAGAAGGATTTGAATATCCGGGCACCTGTTTTGTTATTAGTTCAAATCCTGGTTTTCAAAATAAAGTAAAATATGATCCTTCATGAATTGTTCCTGTTCAATGAAATTCAACACAGGTAATGGTTTCAACTGCCGATAATGCGGCCATCCCTCCTCATCTGCCATTTCCAGTTCATAATAACCACTGGGCGAAAGCAGGCTGCACACGGCTACATGCATCAGATCCTGTTTCTGCTCCTTGGTAAATTTAGTCCGGAAATCGCCTATTTCCTGGATACCGATCAGGAAAAGAATGGCTTCCATATCCGGTTTTTTCCCAAACCGGGCCATTAATTTTTCTTCAAGGGCCCACCACCTGCTCTGGATATCGTCTTTCACATTCATCCCGCAAAGATAATCCACCGGTGAATCTATCCCCTGCATCTGTTACCTTTGCGCAAATTTTCTGTCATGTTACAGTTAAGCCTGATCCGGCAGCAGCCTGCCTTTGTAAAGGAAAGACTACTTGTTAAGAATTTCGATGCTTCTGCTGCCGTGGACTCAATCGGGTTACTGGATGAAAAAAGGAAAAATCTTCAGCTTGAACTGGAATCTGCGCAGGCCGGACTGAATGCGATTTCCAGGGAAATCGGGCAGTTGATGGCAAAAGGGGAAAAAGAGCTGGCGGAAGAAAAAAAACAGGAAGTAGCTTTGATAAAGGCCGGCCTCAGCCCGTTGCAGGAGGCCCTGGACGAAACGGACAGCCAGCTGCAGCAGATCCTGGTGACCCTGCCAAACCTTCCTTCCCCGGAAGTGCCCCCCGGTAAAAAACCGGAGGATAATGTGATCGTCCGGGAAGGGGGTGCCTGGCCGAAATTGCCGGAAAACCCGCTCGCGCACTGGGACCTTGCAAAAAAATATAATCTGATCGACCTTGATTTGGGCAACAAAATAACCGGGAGCGGGTTCCCCGTTTATATCAGCAAAGGAGCAAAACTGCAAAGAGCCCTGGTCCAGTACTTCCTGGATTATAATACGGCTGCGGGTTTCACGGAATACCAGCCACCGCTGGTTGTAAATGAAGCCAGCGCCTTCGGAACCGGCCAGCTTCCGGATAAGGAAGGCCAGATGTACTTTGTGCCTGAAGATAAATTGTACCTCATACCGACTTCCGAAGTGCCCCTCACCAATATGCTGCGCGATATGATCCTGAAGGAAAAAGAGCTGCCGGTTAAAATGACGGCTTTTACACCTTGTTTCAGGCGCGAAGCCGGAAGCTATGGAAAAGATGTGCGTGGTTTGAACCGCCTCCACCAGTTTGATAAGGTGGAAATCGTGCAGATCGTTCATCCGGATAAGAGTTATTCAGCTTTGGATGAGATGGTATGGCACGTGGAGAAACTCCTGCAGTCTCTGAACTTGCCCTATCGCATTTTGCGGTTATGCGGCGGAGATATGTCTTTTGCATCCGCGATCACTTATGATTTTGAAGTATATAGCGCTGCCCAGCAAAAATGGCTTGAAGTCAGTTCCGTGAGTAATTTCGAAAACTTCCAGACAAACCGCATGAAAATCCGGTTTAAAGATAACCAGGGAAAAATGCAATTATTGCACTCCCTCAATGGCAGTTCCCTGGCCCTGCCCCGGATCCTTGCCTGCCTGCTTGAAAATAATCAGCAGCCGGATTATATTTCCCTGCCTGAAGTGTTACATGGGTATTTCGGGGATGAAAAGCTTAAAGCCGTTGGCCGGTGATCGTTGGCCGTTGACCGTTGGTCGTTGGGCATTAAGCGTTCAACCTGATTAAACCTTCGCGGACTTTTCCCTTCATAGGGCCTGCTCTATGAATAATAATCAACTCAAAAATCAACATTTGTGGTGGCGTGCAGGATTCGGTCCGCCTGCAGACCAGGTGGAATTGCTTTCTAAAGAAAAGCCCGAAACCTTATTTCATTCTATTCTCAAAGCTTCGGACAAAAAACCGGATTTTTTTGATGTGGCCGATCCGGTACTGAAACAAAAAGTCATGGAAAGCCAGTCGGCGGGCCCTGGAAAATACCTGCGGCTCAAACAGGGGGATAGACAGATGTTCCGGAAACAGTCCGTTCAGGATATTTTTAAACTGAATATACGCTGGATACAGGAAATGACAGGGAGCCCGGCGCAGCTGCTGGAAAAAATGTCCCTTTTCTGGCATGGTCATTTTGCTGCAAAAACAGTAAATATTTTGTATGACCAGGAGCTGCTCAGCGTGATCCGGATGCATGCACTGGGTAATTTCAGGGACCTGCTCCTGAACGTGGGTAAAACGGCTGCGATGATCCGGTTTCTGAATAATAATCAGAATAAAAAGGGCCACCCCAATGAAAATTTCGCCCGGGAACTGATGGAACTTTTTACAATTGGCCGCGGCCATTACACCGAAACGGATATAAAGGAATCTGCCCGTGCTTTTACCGGCTGGGGTGCAAACCTGCAGGGGGATTTTAATTTTCGTCCGGGACAACATGATGAGGGCATCAAATCGTTCTTTGGAAAAACCGGCAATCTTTCGGGGGAGGATATCCTGGAGATATTACTCGAACAAAAACAAACCGCAATTTTTATCACACGGAAAATATACCGGTTTTTTATAAATGAAAACGCAGATGAAGAAAAGGTGAACGTATTGGCATCCCGGTTTTATGAGAGTGGTTACGATATCCGGGATTTGATGATCCGGATTTTTACGTCTTCCTGGTTTTATGATCCGGAAAATATTGGGATCCAGATTAAATCTCCTGTATTATGGATGGTAGGCATGCGCCGTCAATTACCCATGGAACTCGGGAATCCGGCGCTGTTGCTGGTTCTGGAACGATTACTCGGACAGGTTTTATTCTCTCCCCCGAATGTGGCCGGCTGGCCCGGAGGCAAACAATGGATTGACAGCTCCAGCCTCATGTTGCGTATGCAGGTCCCGGGAATGATTTACCGGTCACAGGCACTAGTATCCCATCCCAAAGAGGATGATGACGTGATGATGGGCAGAAGTAGTCACATGCCGCTGTTTCAAACTCAAATTCAATGGGGTGACTATATCAAAAATTTTAATAATACGGAAGAACCTGCGATCTATGCAGCCGTCAGTAACCTGCTGTTGCAAAAATCCCCGCCGTTGAATGAAAAGGACCTGATTCCGTATATAGATGAATCCACCCGGGAAAGACGAATACAATCCATTACCATCCGCCTCATGAGTACGCCGGAATATCAATTGTGTTAACTCCAAAGGGAAATCCCATGCTGATCAATCGTAGAAAATTCCTGCATCTAAGTTCCCTGGCTACCGGAACCTGCATGCTTCCAAAATTTTTGAAAGCTTTCGAAGGACCCGTTCAGGGGATGGGAGGCAATAAAGTGCTGGTGATTCTTCAGCTGAGTGGTGGTAACGACGGACTGAATACCGTGATTCCTGTACGAAACGATATTTATTACCGGGAACGTCCGGGTCTTTCGATTCCAAAGGAAAAAACGCTTTCCCTGGATTCAGAAGCAGGCCTCCATCCCGCACTGATTCATTTAAAAACCTTGTATGACGAGGGAAATCTTTCCATATTGAATAATGTGGGTTATCCCAATCCCGACCGTTCTCATTTTCGCAGTATGGATATCTGGCAGACTGCCAGCAACAGCAATGAATACCTGAATTCCGGTTGGCTGGGCAGGTACCTCGATGCGCAATGTGTTGATTGTTCCAGACCAACCCAGGTGCTGGAAATGGATGATTCGTTAAGCCTGGCTTTAAGTGGTGAAAAAATGAAAGGGATTGCGCTGAGGGATCCGAAACGACTATATGAAACCAGCCGGGATCCGTTTTATAAAGACCTCGTCCGTGTTGGATTGCTGGAACCCGCAGACGATCCTGCTTCCTATCTCTATAAAGTGATGGCCGAGACCCTTTCCGGTGCGAATTATATTTTTGAGCAAAGTAACATGCGGCCCGTCACCAGGATTTATCCGGACACTGAAATCGGGAAAAACCTGAAAACGATTGCCTCTCTGATCGCATCGGATATCAATACGCGGGTTTATTATGTATCGCTGGGCAGTTTCGATACGCATGTCGCCCAGCAGGCCAAACAGGAAAAATTATTCAGGGACCTCAATGATGCCATCAAACCATTCACTGAGGATCTCAAGTCGAATCACCGGTTTGAAGATGTTCTCATGATCAGTTTTTCTGAATTTGGAAGAAGGGTGGGTGAGAATGGAAGCGGTGGAACGGACCATGGTACGGCTAATAATATGTTTCTGATCAGTGGCGGATTAAGAAATAAGGGAATACTGAATGAAATGCCCGACCTCTCCAAACTGACAGAGGGTGATCTGAATCAACAACTGGATTTTAAGCAGGTGTACGCTACCGTTTTAAAAAAATGGCTTCTGACCGATGATTTAAAAATCCTCGGCAGGCAATACGGGTACCTGAATTTTATCTGATCAGAACGACTGGGCCTTTTAACCATGGTTTTTGCCATGGTCATCCTGCCAGCATAGGATCCATTCCCGGTTCAATGTTGTGGGATAAGTTTGCCTGTCAATACAATTGCAGATCTCAGGGACGAAACCGGACTTGATGTATGAACTGGTTTACCAGCTTTGTTTTGCAACCCCTGCCTTGATGGCAGCGAGTGCTTTTTCTTCGCCCAGTAAAGTAGTGAGTTTATTTCCTTTGCCGTCATGCCCCTGGGCCATATAAGCTCCCTTGGCCGTTTTGCTGATCACCGCATCCAGGATCGGAACATTTTTCTCTTTCGTCTTAACATTATATGCTGTAAGTACTACGGTGGACATATCTTTAATTTTAAAAGGTTCTGAATACTTTAAAGGGCTAAACCGCTTAAAGGTAGATAAATAATTTTAAACGGGTTTTCCGTTTAAATCAGACATCCAGCCGGGCATATTTCGCATGGGATTCTATGAATTCCCTGCGCGGTGCCACTTCATCTCCCATCAGCATGCTGAAGATGCGGTCTGCTTCTGCTGCGCTTTCAATCGTAACCTGTTTCAGGGTGCGGGTTTCCGGGTTCATGGTGGTTTCCCAAAGCTGGCTGGCATTCATTTCACCCAATCCTTTATACCGTTGTACACTCACGCTGTCTTCCTTACCGCCTGCCAGCCTTTCAATCTGCAAACGACGCTGGTCCTCCGTCCAGGCATAAGCATTTTCCTTCCCCTTTTTAACCTGGTAGAGCGGAGGTTGGGCAATGTAAATATGACCCTGTTCAACCAGCGGAGCCATATATCGATAAATGAATGTCAGGATCAGGGTGGCAATATGACTACCGTCCACGTCCGCATCCGTCATGATAATCACTTTGTGATACCTGAGCTTTGCCAGGTTTAACGCTTTGGGATCTTCGGCTGTACCGACGGTAACACCCAGGGCGGTATACATATTCCGGATTTCCTCATTTTCATAAATCCGGTGTTCCATGGCTTTTTCCACGTTCAGGATCTTACCCCGGAGTGGTAAAATAGCCTGAAAACTCCGGTCACGGCCTTGTTTGGCTGTGCCACCGGCGGAATCCCCTTCCACCAGGTAGAGTTCACAGCGTTCGGGGTTTCTTTCAGAACAATCGGCCAGTTTTCCCGGCAGACCGCCCCCGCTGAGCACACTTTTACGCTGTACCAGTTCCCTGGCCTTACGGGCTGCTGCCCGGGCCTGAGCCGCCAGGATCACTTTCTGAATGATGTTTTTTGCTTCCCGCGGATTCTCTTCCAGGTAAGCTTCTAAAACCTTGGCGACCGTGGTATCCACAATACCGCTGACTTCGTTGTTGCCCAGTTTGGTTTTAGTCTGGCCTTCAAACTGGGGCTCTGGTACTTTCACGGAGATGATCGCACTCAGCCCTTCCCGGTAATCATCGCCTTCGATCTCCACTTTGGCCTTTTCAAAATGGTTCTGCTTATCACCGTAACTTTTAAAGACCCGGGTTAAAGCCCGGCGGAATCCCGCTACATGGGTACCGCCTTCAATGGTATTGATATTATTGACATAAGAATAGATATGTTCGCTATAACTATCGTTATACGTAAGTGAAACCTCTACCGCAACATTGGTGGCCGTATCCAGGACATTTGCATAGATGGGTTTGGGGATCAGCGGATTCCGGGCAGCATTGCTATCCAGCATTTCCAGGAATTCCGTGATTCCGCCCTGGCTGTAAAATGTTTTGGAATAAAAGGTTCCTTCATCGTCTGTTTCCCTGCGATCGATCATCACGATTTTTACGCCCTTATTCAAATAAGCCAGTTCCCTGAGGCGGCTTTCCAGAATATCCCGGTTATACACCAGGGTAATGAAAATAGAAGCATCCGGATGAAAGTGTACCCGGGTGCCTGTTTTATCGCTCAGGCCGATTTCCCTCACGGGATATTGGGGGATCCCGATTTTATAAGCCTGTTCAAATATTTTACCTTCCCGCTGAACGGTTACATGCAGGTCGCTGCTGAGTGCATTGACACAACTCACACCCACCCCGTGCAAACCTCCGGAAACCTTATAGGTGTTCTTGTCGAATTTACCCCCGGCATGCAGGATGGTCATGACCATTTCCAATGCACTTTTTTTCTCTTTGGTATTCATGCCGGTAGGGATGCCCCGCCCGTCATCTTCAACACTGACTGAATTATCCGGGTAGATCTCCACCGTGATATGACTGCAATAACCGGCAAGCGCCTCATCGATGGAATTATCCACCACTTCATAAACCAGGTGATGCAGACCTTTTACGCCCACATCACCGATATACATCGCGGGTCTTTTTCTGACTGCTTCCAACCCTTCCAGAACCTGAATACTATCTGCTCCGTAACCATTGACTGCAGGAGCAGCAAACTGTTGTAGACTCTCGTTCATATTTAATTGAAAAACCGGTTATTAGATGTAAAATAACAGGGTTTGCAAATCTACTAAAATCAGGGCGAAGTTTGGGGTTGGAAACAGGCTTTTTTCAACTATTTTTTCAGGTGATTTCAGCCTGAAAAAGCAGCTTTCCCAACAGGATCCGCCCGGTATATAATATGCCCCTGGTTTAAAGATTCCTGTTTAAATTTGCCTGGTATTTATGCATTTACCCCCCGATATACTCACGCTGGCCTATAAACAGCCCTTTATGCAGGAGCAATTACGGCTTTTACATGAAAAGGAGTACCAGGTTCCGGGGTCGGTCCGCTATTGTATGCGCCGGTATGAGAAGGATCCGCAATGGAGCCTGGACGATACCGGGATGATGGTTTACCATTACCTGCGTGAAAAACCGAAGGAAAATTATTTTGAACTCCGTTTTTGTATAACCGGCAATACCTACTGCAAACAAAAAGAAAGGGACTGTGAGACCTGGCGGTTCCATGCTTCCCGTTTATGCCCGGATCACAGCGAAACGGTAGACACCATGAGTTTCCGGTTTTCACCGGTTCATCTTTCCCAGTTTGTGAAACCACAGGAAGCGGCCGGCAGCCTGACCGATAACGTGCTGCATTTCAAACATCCTTCCTCCTTTTCCAAGATCTTATCTCTTTGCAGCCGGACCCGGCTGGTATTGGAATCATTGCTGAATCACCATTATACTGACAGCCTGGAGAATATTTTTATCAATGCCCAAACCCAGATGCTGCTGCTCTACAGCCTGGAGTGTATGCTGGGTGAAAAAGAAGTGGAGGGCTTTCAGTGTAAATTCCTGGCCAACGGGGCAGACCGGGAAAAGATCAGCCTGGCCAGGGAAATCCTGCTGGAACATATCGGCGAACCCCTTACCATCCGCGAACTCAGCCGGAAAGTGGCCATCAACGAGTGTTATCTGAAAAAAGGGTTCAAGGAACTCTTCGGGACCACGATTTTTGATTTTTACCAGAGCCAGCGTATGGAACATGCCCGTTATCTTTTATACGAAAAAGGCCTGAGTGTGACGGATGTTTCCGTTTTGCTCGGTTATTCCTCCATCTCCCATTTCTCTACGGCCTTTAAAAAACACACGGGTTTGAAGCCATGTGAGCTCCTTTTTAAAGCCTGAAACCTGGTGATTTTTCATTGGCAATTGGACCTGCTTCGGTTTTTGTCAGATTATTTGTTCATTACGGGATCCTTCCTGATTCCTTTGATATGTGATAAGGCTTAGTCCGTAGTTAGTCCGGTAATTACCGGACTAAGCTAAAAGGAATATGGAAGCAATATCGAAGCAATGTAGACGGGATATGGACGGGATATAACAGCAACCCCGCAGGATACAACCGTAATAAATATCTGTCGTTAAATAATTATGAAGAAGCAGCCTGCGCGGCAGCTTCGATCGTCTCATCCAGGTCGCGAATGGAAAGGGCGTTATTCAGGAACCAGCTTTCGAAAGCGGAGGGTGGCAGGTAGATTCCCTGTTCCAGCATACCATGGAAAAACCTGTTAAACCTGGCCGTGTCAGTAATTGATGCGGATTCAAAATCTTTCACCGGGCGACCGGAGAAATGTACGCTGATCATGGACCCGAAACGGTTAATGGTATAGGGAAGGTCTTGTTTCTTCAGGACCTCATCGAGACCTGAATGCAGATAACGGGTCTTTTCTTCCAATTCACTATAAATGGAAGGATTTTCTTTTAATATTTTCAGGGTCGTGATACCGGCAATCATGGCGAGGGGATTTCCACTTAATGTGCCTGCCTGGTATACTTTTCCAAGCGGTGCAATATGTTCCATGATTTCCCTTCGGCCCCCGAAAGCGCCAACCGGCAAACCGCCGCCAATCACTTTACCATAGGTAACGAGGTCGGCACGGATACCGAGTTTTTCCTGCGCACCGCCGGGGGCAAGCCGGAAACCGGTCATCACTTCATCAAAAATCAATACTATTTTTTCCTGATCGCAGATGTTTCGAAGGGATTCCAGAAATCCGGCAGATGGCGGAACGCATCCCATATTACCCGCTACGGGTTCTACAATGATGGCGGCGATCTCCCCGGAATATTTTTTTACGAGTTCTTCCACAGCCGGGAAATTATTAAAGGGAGCCGTTAAAGTATCCTGTGCTACGCCGGCCGTGATGCCGGGTACGGTTTGTATTTCCAGGGTTGCCAGGCCACTGCCTGCTTTTACGAGGAATGAATCCGCATGACCATGATAGTGGCCTTCGAATTTCAGGATTTTATTCCTTCCCGTAAATCCCCTTGCCAGCCGTACTGCGCTCATACAGGCTTCTGTTCCGCTGTTTACCATGCGGACCAGGTCCACATGGGGTACCATGCCCGTAATCAGCTCAGCCATTTCAATTTCAAGTTCCGTCGGTGCACCATAAGAGGTAGAAAGTGTTGCACGCTCCTGTATGGCTTTTATGACCTGTTCATGTGCGTGTCCAAGAATCATAGGTCCCCAGGAAGCGATATAGTCGATGTATTTGTTTCCATTCGCATCATAGAGATAGCTACCCCTGGCTTTATTGATAAAAAGAGGCGTGCCACCCACACTGCGAAATGCGCGTACCGGAGAATTCACACCGCCCGGAATGGTTTTTTGTGCACGTTCAAAGAGTTCCCTGCTTTTACTGATTTCCATTTTAAAGCTTTAAACTCAAGGCCTGTAGCCTGAAGCGTTTGATTTGAAATAATTTTAATTGGAATAAGCAATATACTCCCACAGGTTCTTAATCCTGCAATAGTTGCATGGCTTCTTTTGCAAAATAAGTTGCAATCAGGTCTGCGCCCGCCCTTTTAATGGCAGTCAGTGTTTCCAGGATGGCTTTGTTTTCGTCCAGCCATCCCATTTTTGCCGCGGCTTTGATCATGGCATATTCGCCGCTGATATTGTACGCACTAACGGGTACGTGAACGGCATTTTTCACATCCCGTATGATATCGAGGTAGGCGAGGGCTGGTTTTACCATCAGGATATCGGCCCCTTCCTCCACATCCTGCAGGGCTTCTTTTATGGCCTCCGTGCGGTTGGCATAATCCATCTGGTAGGTTTTTTTATCACCAAATCCCGGTGCCGAATCCAGGGCGTCGCGAAAGGGTCCGTAAAAGCAGGAAGCATATTTTGCGCTGTAGGCCAGGATGCCGGTTTTACTGAACCCGTTTTTTTCGAATGCATTCCGGATGGCGCCAATACGGCCGTCCATCATGTCACTGGGTGCTACAAAATCGGCTCCGGCTTCTGCATGACTGAGACTCATATTCACGAGAGCCTCCACGGTTTCATCATTTACAATCTCCCCGTTTTTTACAATGCCGTCGTGTCCATAGGAAGAATAGGGGTCAAGGGCCACATCCGTCATCAGGAGGATTTCAGGAACGGCTTCTTTGATCGCTTTGATACTGCGTTGCATCAGGCCGTCGGGGTTCCAGGCTTCTTTTCCGGTATTATCTTTCAGTTCGTCTTTGCATTTGATGAAAAGCAATACGGATTTTAAACCCAGGTCATGCAGGGCTTTCACTTCTTTAACGGTATTTTCCAGGCTATTCCTGAAATATCCGGGCATGGAGGCGATTTCCTGATGAACCCCTTTGCCTTCGTCGATAAACAACGGCGCGATGAAGTCCGAAGTTCTCAAATGTGTTTCAGCTACCATACTCCTGATCGCCGGGTTCGCTCTTAATATTCTGCTACGTTTTTGTAAATACATGTTTTTAATTTGAGAATTCCAGTTAAATCCAATCTACCGGATGCAAACATACCTGCAACAGTTCATCTTCCCTGCTTCCGGGTTCCGGCTGATAGTTATAAATCCACCTTGCCCTGGGCGGCAGACTCATCAAAATGCTTTCTGTTCTTCCGTTAGTTTTTAATCCGAACAGGGTTCCGCGGTCATGGATCAAATTGAATTCTACATAACGTCCGCGACGGATTTCCTGCCATTTGATTTCATTTTCGCCAAAGGGGTGATCCTTTCTTTTCCCTACAACCGGCAGGTAGGCTTTCAGAAACGCGTTCCCGTTGGCTTGCTGGAAAGTGAATAGTCTTTCAGCATCGGCTTCATTTTCAGGACGCAGGTAATCATAAAAAATGCCGCCGATACCCCGCATTTCCTGGTTTCGGTGGGAGTTGGAGAAATAACGATCACAGGCTGTTTTATATTTCGGATACAATTCACTGCCGAAAGGATCCAGGGTTTGTTTTAATATGCTGTGAAAATACACAGCATCTTCTTTAAAAAGATAATAGGGCGTGAGATCGGTTCCGCCCCCGAACCAGCGGTCGGTCATCTCACCGGCTTCATTATATAATTCAAAATAACGCCAGTTGGCATGTACCGTGGGTACAAAAGGATTCAGCGGATGGATGACCAGTGATAACCCGCAGGCAAACCATCCGGATCCCTCAATTTTCAACTGCGATCTCATGGCATCCGAAACCGTTCCGGAAACGACGGAAGTATTCACACCGCCTTTTTCAAATACGTTCCCATCTGTGATCACCCTGGATTTGCCACCGCCCCCGTTTTCCGGCCTTTCCCAGCGATCCTCCGTAAAGCGGGCCAAACCATCCGTTTTTTCCACTTCTTCACAGATCGTATTCTGTAATGCATGAATATATTGAATCCAGCGCTCGCGGAACAGTAAGGATTGCTTCTTTAATTGAAGGACTTCACTCATGGTTATAACGATGAGAACACTTGTTTTTCCCTGCTTTGATAAACATGATTTTTAACGGTATCGACAAACGCTTTTGCATGATCCACCGGAACATGGGGCAGTATTCCATGACCCAGGTTGGCGATATACCTGCCGGGCCCGAAACCATTTAACATCTTTGTCACTTCTTTTTTTATTTCCGGAACGGGACTCATTAAACGGGCCGGATCCAGGTTCCCCTGCAGGGTAACTCCTTGGCCTGCCATTTTTCGTGCAGTTTCAGGACGAATACACCAGTCGAGTCCGACTCCGGCACAGCCGGTCTGCACCATTTCAGGTATCGAACCCCAGGCGCCTTTTGCAAATAAAATCGCAGGCACTTCATTCTTTAATGCCTGGATGATCTGGCGCATGTACTGCAGGGAGAACATTTCAAAATCATCCGGACTCAATAAACCTCCCCAGGAGTCGAACAACTGGATCGCATCTACGCCGGATTTCACCTGTTGCTTCAGGTAGGCGATGGTTGTATCCGTTAACATCTGCAGCAGTCGGTGTGCAAGTTCCGGCTGGGTATAACAAAAGGATTTCACCCCGTCGAAAGTTTTAGATCCCTTTCCTTCAACCATATAACAAAGCAGGGTCCAAGGGGCACCGGCAAAGCCGATCAGGGGGACCCGGTTATTCAGTTCTTTTTTCGTTAAGCGGATCGCTTCGAAAACATAACCCAGGGTTTCTTCAACATCCGGGACCCTGATCCGGGTCAGGTCGGCTGCAATTCTTACAGGATCCGGTAAAACCGGGCCTTTATTTTCGATGAGCTGAACTTCAAGTCCCATGGCCTGAAGCACTACCAGGATATCCGAAAAAAGAATGGCCGCATCCACGCCGATCTGGTCAACGGGCTGTAACGTAATTTCCGTTGCCAGGGCCGGCGTCTGCACACGGGTGAAAAAATCATATTTGTCCCGGAGTGTGCGATAGTCGGGTAAATAACGACCGGCCTGACGCATCATCCAGACAGGTGTTCTTTCAGTGGGTTCTCCCCGGAGCGTCTTTAAGAGTAAATCGTTTTTAATCATATTCATATTATAGGATGTGAGCCGGCATATTCCAGGGCCAGGTTCAGAACAAAAGCCTTGTCAGCCTCCGATGAAATGATGACCGGATTGCCGGTATATTGTTTCAGGGTGGCGGCTGTTGTTTTACCCATGGCGAAGACGGGTGTTGCGGGTGATATGGAATTCATGGAAAAAAAACTCCTCACGGCTGTCGGACTGAAAAATAATACTGCATCAGGTGGTTTTTCCAGACGAATGGGTGTTAACCGGGTTTCATACACTATCAGTTCGGTCAGACGGATGCCCCGGTTTTTTAGTTTTTCAGGAAGAATATCCATGCGCTGGTCGCCACAGAAAAAAATGGCCTCCTTTATGTGGTCGCCAATGATTATTTCGGATAACGCCTGTGCATTTTCTGCTGAATGCTGAATGGCGTTGGGACCAAACCAGTTCCCGATGCTTGAACGGGTTTCCGTACCAACACAGTACATTTTCCAGTCCGGTTTATGCTGAAGGCAGGCCGTCACTGCTCTCACGGCCTGTACACTGGTAAAAATGACGGTGTGTTTTTCTTTTGCCAGCTCCGTGATCCGGGATTTTGTTTCTTCATCCTGCCTCGCAAGGATTTCGATAAATGGAACCATCCTGATTTCAACGGATTCCGGAAGAGGCGGAATTTTCTCCAGGGGCATGGAGGCTGTTGATAATATGGTAAAGCGGCGGTCACGCATGCTGTTTATGTTCCAGTATTTCATTTCCACCGTTTCGTAGCAATTCATGGGCGGCAGCAGTCCCGAGACTGGCAGCCAGTTCCACGGAAATTCGCTTTTCTATGGAAAACATTTTTTTGCCGCTCTCATCCAGGAGATTTCCCCTGAAAAAAACTTCTTCCCCTTCCAATTCCGCCAAAGCCCCGATGGGTGTAGAGCAGCCACCAATCAGGCCGGCTAAAAAATCCCGTTCGACCTGAACACAAAAGGCGGTAGTTTCATGATGGAGTTTCCGGCATTGTTCAAACACTTTTTCCTCTTTCTCCCGGCAAACAACCAGTATCGCGCCCTGTGCGGGGGCGGGAATCATCCATTCCAGTTCGATGGCATGGGCGGGCCGCATGCCAATGCGTTCCAGACCTGCAGCAGCAAAAACGGCTCCCTGCCAGTTGCTGGCCGCCAGTTTTCTAAGCCTTGTATTCACATTGCCCCGGATGGGCTCGATGCGGTCTTCCGGAAAGCGGTAAAGCCACTGGGCTTTTCTTCTTAAGCTGCTGGATGCGATCGTAGTGGGTGTATGGTTGTCCAGCACAAAATCTGTATGGGAAGGGTGCGGTACCAGTAAATCAAAAGGACTGTCTCTTTCGAGTATGGCGGCTTCTTTTATACCGGCAGGCAGAAGAACGGGCACATCTTTCATGGAATGAACGGCCAGGTCAATCTGATGATTCAATAAGGCCTGGTCCAGACTTCTTGTAAAAATTCCCTGTACGCCCATGGAATAGAGGGGTGTGGCAAGGTCCAGGTCCCCTTCACTTTTTATATAAACAAGTTCCGCATCAATGCCCTGGTGTTTGAGCAAGGATTTAACGAGGTTGGCCTGCCAAAGGGCGAGTTGGCTTTCACGTGTTCCGATCCTGAGTTTTTTTGACATGTTATGCGTTTATCAGCCAGCGATAAACTCGTTGATCGCTTCAATATAATAGCAGCCGCTTTGATTTTCACGACGCATTTTTGAAGCCATTCCATTGAGTACCCGCTGAATTTTCTGATCCCTGTGAACGGAGGATGGTATTTCAGGCAGTGGTTGTTCAAATAACGGGGAACCGTGAATCTCCTGGAGTTTTATTTTCACCTGTTTGAGAACGGGTACATATTTGCGCATTTCATGCCATTCCATTAATTCCCGCAGATGGGTTTGTATGATCACCCGGGCTTTCGGAATTTCCGCAGCCCGGTGCAGGAGGGTTTCATCTTTTAATTTAGAGAGCCCGTCCACGTCCATAAGCGCGATATGCTGTAAATCGGCCAGCTTTTTTTCCACGTTGCGGGGAATCGAAAGATCTATAATGAGTTTCCTGCCGGGGAAATTTTCCAGATCTGAATATCGTATTACCGGATCAGGTGCGTTGGTGGCCACCAGTATGATATCGGCCTGGTTGATCTCTTCCGGAAGGGCCTCCATGGAAGCGGTCCTTAAGTTGAAAGTCAGTGCCAGACTCTCTGCTTTTTCCGGTGTCCGGTTCATCAGGGTAATGCGGCTGGTGCCGAGATAGTCAACCAGGTTCTTACAGGTGATGGTGCCGATTTTACCGGTCCCCAGTAAAAGGATCTGTTTATCTTTCAGGTTCTCAATATGATCGCGGATATATTGCACGGCTGCAAAAGCGACAGAAACGGTTCCATCGCTTAGAGCGGTATTATTTTTAATCTCTTTGGAAGACTGTAAAACCTGGTTCAGGGCCCTTTCGAGGAAAGTATGAATAAAACCCCTTTGCTTGGCGAATTTCATGGCCTGCCGGAGCTGACCCACAATTTCATAGTCACCCAGTATCTGTGAATCCAGCCCGGCCCCCACATCAAACAAATGCTGGAGCGCATTCAGCCCGTTTTTCCGGTAAGCCAGTTCGGTAAAAAGTTCCGCGGTACCCTGGGTCTGGGAACAAAACAGGTCTACCAGCTGCTGCGGATCTTCAGCGATACCATAAATTTCTGAACGGTTACAGGTGGACAAAACAAAAAGGTCACGCACTTCAAACCCGGCAGCCAGCTTCAGCATGTTTTCATACTGATCCGGCCCGATGGCAAAGGAACCCCGGATTTCGGCATCGGTTTTCTTGTAATTGATGCCGACTACAAAGAAGTTCGAAAGCTCTATGTTTAAGTTTTTGTTCATCCTGTATTAGAACGTCAAAATTACTCAGAACGCCTGCTATTCCACATTTTTAGTGTCATAATAGTGTCATTTCGGACCTGTTTCTGCTCATGTCAAAAACTGATCAACGTCATATACTCAACGATTTGATACATTGATTCTTAATTACATTTGCAAAATGGCAAATTTGAAAAGAGGCATCATATTAATGAATCTGGGTTCTCCGGATTCCACGGAAGTGTATGACGTGCGGAAATACCTGAATGAATTTCTGACTGATAAAAGAGTGATTGATTCCTGGCCGGTCCGTAATTTATTAGTCAGGACCCTCATTGTTCCCAGAAGGGCACCGAAATCTGCCGAAGCCTATCGCACCATCTGGACAAAAAACGGTTCTCCTCTGGTCCAGATCACCCGGGAACTTGCGGAAAAACTGCAGGAACTGGTGGCGGAACCAGTCAGTATAGCCATGAGATACGGTAATCCCGGAATGGAAGCGGCTTATGAAAGCCTGTTAAAAAAACTTCCGGATTTGGAAGAAGTTATTGCCATCCCGCTCTATCCGCATTATGCTATGTCCTCGTATGAAACGGCCGTAGAACATGCAAAGGAAGTTCACCGCAAAAAAAAATATGGATTCCGTTTAAAATTCATCCCGCCCTTTTATCAGGATCCCTTGTATATCCATGCGATGGCTGAAAATATACGGCCCTACCTGGAAAGGGAATTCGACCACCTCCTGTTCAGTTTTCATGGCATTCCCGAAAGGCATATCCTGAAATCAGATACCACCCGTCGGCATTGTCTGCAATCAGCGGACTGCTGTTCAATAGCATCGGTGGCGCATGCTACCTGTTACCGGCATCAGTGCCTGGAAACCATGAAACGGGTTGCAGCAGAACTCGGGTTACCACAAAATAAATTCGGTTTTTCCTTTCAGTCACGCCTGTTGAAAGATCCCTGGCTCAAGCCCTACACCGATTTCAGGTTTAAGGAAATGCCAGGGGAGGGAATTAAAAAACTGCTGGTTATCTGTCCTGCATTTGTAAGTGACTGCCTGGAGACCCTCGAAGAAATTGCGATCCGGGGAAAAGAAAGTTTCCTGGAAGCAGGCGGGAGTGAATATGAAATGATACCCTGTCTGAATACCAATCCACTGTGGGTGCAGACCCTGGCAGACTGGCTGAAAATTTGATGAATGAAAATGTACTTATATATAAAGGCCCTGCACATTATTTTTATTGTCACCTGGTTCGCCGGTATGTTTTATATTGTAAGGCTCTTTATTTATAATACAGAAGCTGCTGAAAAAACCGGTCCGGAACGGGAAATTCTGGGGGCCCAGTTTAAGATCATGATCCGGCGTTTGTGGCTGGGTATCACCTGGCCCTCCGCCCTGCTTACGCTGATCTTCGGGCCCTGGATCTGGATCCTGATGCGCAGCACTCCGGACTGGCTGGCTATCAAGCTCGTTTTTGTGGTATTGCTGTACCTGTATCATTTCTCCCTCCACATTTTATACCGGGAGCAGCAAAAAGGCATATTTCGCTACAGTTCCCAAAAACTGCGCATCTGGAATGAGGTGGCCACCCTGCTTTTGTTTGCCATTGTTTTCCTGGCCACTGCAAAACAGGTGATGAGCTTGTTTTTCGGTATTGCCGGTATTGTTTCCCTGACCGCAGTGCTGATACTGGCAATCAGGATATACAAAAAGGTCCGGACAAAGAACCCGGTTCGTTGACCGTTGACCGATCAGAACGGCATACAAAAAAGCCCCTCACAGGAGGGGCTTTTTATAAGGGGCAAAAAGGTGGTCTTTCAGAAACTGGCTTTGGATGGTGATTCAGGAATTGGGAAAAAGATTCATTTACTAGCACTGGTTTTTGCAATTGCGATAATGGGAATTAAAAACGGGCAGGTGCGGATTAAAAAACGTCCAGTGTAAAAAGGAAGGGGAGTAGGAATACCCCCCTTTTTAACCCCTAAACCCTAAACCGTAGAAAAAAATTTTTCAGAACCGGAGATCGACTTTTTACAGATACAATCTCATTGGTTTTTTAAAGGATCGGACTTCTCATTTTTAATCATAAATTATGCCAAAGGATTTCAATGTGGAAAATTGAGTATTCTTAAATACTTGATTCTGCTCAACTTCTGCGTAACTATACTTTGAGTTATCGTACACAAACGATTTGCTTTCGGTGTTTTATACGGGTAAAAAACCGTTGAATTCAGTAGCTTTGCAGCCATTTTAAATTGTTAAAATTTTCTGTTTTTATAATTATTTCCTAACCCATTCATTATTAAAGGATCCCTATGGCCGGGCGATACAAAGAATATGAAAAGCTGAACCTGCCGGAAATCGGCCAGACGGTTTTGCACCAGTGGAAAACCACCCGGGCATTTCAGAAAAGTATTGACCTGCGCGATGGTAAAACTCCTTTTGTTTTTTATGAAGGTCCGCCCAGCGCGAATGGTTTACCCGGTATCCATCATGTGATCAGCCGGACCCTGAAAGACCTGGTATGCCGGTATAAGACCATGCGGGGATTCCGGGTGGAGCGAAAAGGCGGTTGGGATACCCATGGCCTGCCGGTGGAACT
>DHWT01000071.1 GCA_002413325.1 Chitinophagaceae bacterium UBA5175
TAACATACTGAAAGTACAGGATATCATTTCTGCTGATGCCTCTTTCTTCCGGGTTTTCACTTTTGATTTTCTGGAAGGCAGTGCAACAACAGCCTTAACTGATCCTCATTCCATCGTGCTGACGGAAAGCCTTGCACGTAAGCTTTTCGGTTCCACTGATATGGTGGTTAACCAGATGGTCATTTTTCCCGGCAATTCTCCGGCCAGGGTATCAGCAGTCATAAGGGATGTTCCACGTAACAGTCACTTGCATTTTTCCGGGGTTCGTCTGCTTCCTGAACCGGTTACGGGCAATTGGCAGAATGCTTCCCTTTATACCTATTTATTATTGAAAACACCCGGATCGCTGCAATCCCTGCGCCAGCAACTGCCCGCATTTGTTGCCCGGACGATTCGGAAAGAAATGCATGCAGACAAATATCAGCTGGAACTGCAACCACTTACTTCTATACATCTGCATTCGAATCTGGACTATGAAATAAGCCCGAATGGCAGTATGAGCAGGATTTATATTTTCAGTGTCATTGCACTGCTGATCCTTTTTATTGCCATCATCAACTATATTAATTTGGCAACAGCCAGGGCTTCTTCCCGCATTAAGGAAATCGGCGTTCGTAAAACCCTTGGATCCGGCAAAGCCCAGCTGGTATATCTTTTCATAACTGAGGCTGTACTGGTAACCATAATGGCCGGTTTGATGGCGCTTGTACTGGTACGTTTTTCGATGCCGCTTTTCAACCAGCTTACAGGAAAGGTTCTTTCCCTGTGGCGGTTTGGTATCCTGACCAGTCTCGGGTTCATTTTGTTATTTTCGGTGGTCATCGGTTTGATCAGCGGCATTTACCCTTCGCTGATCCTGGCCGGATTTCAAACCATTCCGGCACTCCGGGGTAAAATGACCAATATCGGTGGAACGGTATCCTTCCGGAAATCATTGCTGGTATTGCAATTTGTGATTACGGTATTTATGATCTCAGCTTCTTTTATCATATATCAGCAGCTGCAATTTGTAAACCAGGCGGACCTGGGATTCAATAAAGACCAGGTGTTAACCTTTCATATTGATAATCGCAGTCTTCGTTCCCAATTACCTGTCATTAAATCACGGCTATTACAAAATCCTCTGATTGAGCAGGCGGCGATAGCCGGTAATCCCGTGGGTAATAATGATCTCGGCACTTATGGATATTATTATGAAAATAATTCCGGAGCGATTGCACCGGAAACAAAGGCCGTCCAGGAACTGATGGTGGATGCGGACTTCCTGGCAACCATGCAGATCGGATTGAAGGAAGGGCGGAACTTTTCAGCTAGCCAGCTGACTGATACGGCCGGTTCCATTCTGGTGAATGAAACGTTGGTGAAAGAAATGGGCTGGACGAGTGCGCTGGGGAAAAAAATGCTCTCTTCACGTAACAAGGATGGACAACCGAAAACGGTCGTGGGTGTGATCCGGGATTTCCATACCTATTCTTTTCAGCATAAAGTAGCACCACTTGTGCTGATTCTGCCACCCAATGTAAATGAACAGGACAACCTGTATGTCCGCCTGGCGAAGGGCAGGACCAAAGAAGCCATGGCTTATCTGGATAATGTGTATAAGGGTTTTGATCCGGGCAATCCGGTTGAATATCATTTCCTGGACCAGAATTTTGCACAGCAATATCAGGCGGAACAGAAAGAAGGTAATCTCGCGTTGTTATTTACAGCACTGGCGATGGTGCTCTCCCTGGTCGGATTGTTCGGGCTCGTGAGTTACACGGCGCAGCAATTAACCAGGGGAATCGGAATCCGTAAAGTACTGGGCGCCTCCCTTTATCAAATTGTAAAACTTTTGTCATCCGGTTATATGCAATTGGTTCTGGTAGCCGTCCTGATCAGTTTTCCTGTTTCCTGGTATGTCATGAATGCCTGGCTTTCCGATTTTGCCTACCGGGTTCCATTAAATTTTTGGGTATTTATTGCAGCGGGCTTCCTATCGGCTCTCCTGGCTATGATCATCGTTGGTATTCGGGGGCTGAACGCAGGGAGTGCAAATCCTGTCAGGAGTTTGAAAACAGAATGAGATCAGGTCTAATCTAAGCCTGCATTAACTCATGGACATTCTGCTTGATAAAGTCATCTAATAACAATACATCCTCGATCTCAGAGTTCGATGGTCCTTTCTACTGATGAGAAGGTCCTGTTCGGACCTTCTCTCTTTTGTAACGCTCTGTAAGTCATCTGTTTATCCCTTAATCTCCTAAAAGAACCAGTACAAGTAACGCTTACTATGAAACACCAAATCCCTATAAAAGCCAAAAAAGCGGAGTGTTTCTGGCGCATACAGCGGCTCACTTTTCGATTAAAATATCTGGTTGAAAGCGAGATGCGTTTTATAGGTGGTGCAAAACCTACAGAAACTAACGGAAAAGCGGTCCGGGTGGGTTAAACCATACCCTCAGATCAGATCATCCTCAGACATACTTCAAGTACGAATACGAGCCATATGCCCCCGGCAACAAACAATAATGAACCCAAAAGTATTTTAATAAGCTTGAGTTGAAATAGATAATATTTGACCTTACATTGTTTATTTCTATAACAACATTTGATCCAACAATTTATTTCTCCAAATTCATTTTTCGCAAGTCAATGTGTAAAAAAAATGAACAGTCGTTGTATCAGGATCGTACAATCCTAAACAAGAATTGCCTATTAAATCTATGAAGAACAACTAATTAAATATCTGGCACCTTTTTAGAGCCAGTTATCAGGTTCGGGATATTTGCTCAAACAATTACACGTAATATGATCAGGAACTATTTCAAAACCGCATGGCTGAATCTGGTTCGCAATAAATTATTTTCAGCTATTAATATTTTAGGTCTTGGTCTGGGGATGGCGTGCAGCCTGCTGATCATGTTATGGGTTCAGGACGAACGTAGTGTTGACTCCTTTCATGTCAATGGCAAACAATTGTATCAGGTCTATGAGCGCAGATATTTTGATGGCAAAATAGGAGCTGATTTTCCAACACAGGCTTTGCTGGCGCAGGAGCTCAAACGGGTAATTCCGGAAATAGCTTATTCCAGCAGCCTTGAATGGAATACTACTAATACATTTGAAGCGAACAACAAGATCAATAAACTGTCAGGCTCTTTTGCAGGTGCTGACTTTTTCACTATGTTCAGCTATCCACTACTTCAGGGTACGGCTCAAACAGCGTTGGCGAGTTTAAACGGAATCTCCATTTCCAGAAGAATGGCAAAAATATTTTTTGGTAGTCCCGAACAAGCGATAGGTAAAACCATACGTTATGAGAACAGCGATAATTTTACCGTAACAGCAGTGTTTGAAGATTTGCCAGCAAATTCTTCCCAGCAATTTGATTTTTTAAGAAGCTGGAAAGCTTTTGAGAAGGAAAACGCTGACTGGATCAACAATTGGGGAAATACAGATGCGCCTACTTATATACAGTTACGTGCAGGTGCTCGTCCAACTGAGGTAGAAACAAAAATTAAAGATTTTGTATACCGGTATCACGAAAAAAGCAAAGGATTTCGTGTTGAATTGGGCCTGCTGCCTTATTCAGATAAATATCTTCATTCAACTTTTAAGAATGGTCTGATAGATGGCGGCCGCATAGAATATGTAAGGCTTTTCAGTGTAGTAGCCATTTTTATTCTGCTGATTGCATGCATCAATTTCATGAACCTCGCCACGGCACGCTCTGCAAAACGTGCCAAAGAAGTCGGGGTTCGTAAAGTGGTTGGGGCAGCTCGTATCAATTTAGTGATCCAGTTTATGGGTGAAGCCATGTTACTCACCCTGCTTTCCATAGTAGTCGCTATTTTGTTCGTTTCTTTGATACTGCCACTATTCAATAACCTGACCGGTAAAAAATTATCCCTGCCACTGACCAAACCTGTTTTTTGGATGGCGCTTTTTGGTTTACTAACCTTCTCAGGTTTTGTAGCTGGCAGTTACCCGGCCTTATTCCTGTCTTCGCTGAATCCCATCCGGGTGCTAAAAGGCAATCTGAAATTTAATTGGAAAACCGGGTTTTTCCGCCAGGGCTTGGTGATCTTTCAGTTTTCACTTTCGATTTTCCTCATTGTGAGTATGATCGTAATTTACCGTCAGTTGAATTTTATACAGACAAAGAATCTGGGGTTTGACCGCACAAATCTTTTGTACATCCCGCTGGAAGGGGAGTTATCCCAAAAATATAATTTGTTTAAAGAAAATGCATCCAAAATACCGGGAGTACTGAGTATTTCTAAAATCAGACAACCGCCCACAACGCTTTTTACACATTCAGGCGATATTAAATGGATCGGGAAAGACCCTAATGTAGTTGCGTCTTTTGTGATTACAGATGTGGGGTATGATTTTGCAAAAACTATGAGCCTGAAATTTGCAGAAGGACGGGATTTCTCTAAAGAT
Source organism: Chitinophagaceae bacterium UBA5175 (assembly GCA_002413325.1). Classification (GTDB taxonomy): domain Bacteria; phylum Bacteroidota; class Bacteroidia; order Chitinophagales; family Chitinophagaceae; genus Puia. The sequence continues at coordinate 4,429 of DHWT01000071.1, forward strand.
TTTGGTACTGATTCAACTGGTTTCATTCTGAATGAAACGGCAGTAAAGAAAATAGGTTACAAACAACCTCTCGGTAAAACTTTGTGGTGGGGGGATCATCAGGGTCAAATAGTTGGCATTGTACGGGATTTCCATTTTGCTTCCCTGCATCAGGCAATCGAGCCGTTGATCATACGCCTTTATGAATCGCGGCAGTCAGGCACCATGCTGATTCGCCTGGAAGCCGGAAAAACTAAACAGGGTCTTGCGAATTTGCAGAATCTATGCAGACAGATAAATCCAAATTTTCCGTTTTCTTACCAGTTTTCCGATGAAGAATTCAGCAAGCTGTATAAAAGCGAACAGATTGTAAGTGAACTTTCCAATTACTTTGCTTTTATGGCCATTTTCATATCCTGCCTTGGCCTGTTTGGTTTAGCCACATTCTCTGCGGAGCAGCGTACAAAAGAAATCGGCGTACGCAAAGTGTTGGGCGCTTCTATCCCAGCCATTATTTCCCTGTTGTCAGCTAACTTTTTGAAGCCAGTTGCCTTTGCCATGTTTATTGCCTTTCCCATTTCTTGGTTTGCAATGAATCGTTGGCTATCGGACTACTCTTACAAGATAAATATCGAGTGGTCGATATTTGCGGTGGCAGGTTTTATGACGATTGGTATTGCGCTTCTGACTGTAAGTTATCAAAGTATAGCTGCCGCGCTGATGAACCCTGTGAAAAGCCTGAGGACAGAGTAATGTTAGTTAGAAAGAATGAATATTGTCCTTAATGTTTATTATCAGGAATATTTTTGCATAGGATTTGATGGTTGTAAGATGAAATCCCACCGGGTCTGACACGTATATAGTTGCCCATTTTTAGTGCTAAGTAGACATTTGATTTTGGGCCCAACTGTAAGATTCAATATTTCGTTGGGTTTATTTAAGATTCTCAAATTCCCTGGTGAAATTCAGACTATCTGGAATACCCAATTCAATTCGCGTCTCGTTGAACTGATTTAGGTTCAAAGGCCCAAACATTGTCCCGACCCCCTGTAAACCGGACAGTTTTCTAAAGATGATCTGGTAGTTCCTCCGCGGTCCTTACAATTTGAAACTAATAAAAAAGGAAGCTGCACCACGTAAGGATGCAGCCTCCCGCTGAAAAAGCACTACAACGTTACTGCCAGTGTTCCGGTATTACCTGGAACATCGGTTGCAATAGCACTGATTTTACTACCGGCCAGCACGGCATTTGCCTGCAAAGTCGTGTAGATCCAGTCAATTCCATTGGTCTGTTGTACGGCATTGCCTTTTTCCAGCAGCGTACCGCTGGCAGCGAAGATCTCTACCC
>DHWT01000241.1 GCA_002413325.1 Chitinophagaceae bacterium UBA5175
CCCTGCCGCGGCCCGCACCAAAGAATACCATATAGCCTCTTAAAAAATCCATTTCCTGCTTGTGTACGTTCCGGAAATTGGGCATCATGGGTTGTGTGGGACGACGGCCAATATAATATTTATCCATCGGTCCGTCATAGGCAGCGTTTACAGATCCCCGGTAGTTATGGAAACAGATATATTTTCCGAGCAGCCCGCTGTCGTTCCCCAATCCGTTCGGAAAGCGGTTTGAAACGGAGTTCAGTAAAATCAGGTTTGAATTCATCGTAGCCGCATTCACAAAAATCACTTTGGCGTAATAGAGGGTCTCCTGCTTCGTATGGGCATCTATAACACGTACGCCCGTGGCCCTTTTTTTCTGTTCATCATAAATGACCGAATGCACCACGCTGTCGGTTTTTATGGTCAGGTTGCCGGTTTTGGCAGCCCAGGGCAGGGTGCTTGCATTGGAACTGAAATATCCGCCGAAGGGACAACCCCGCTCGCATTCGCTGCGGGCCTGGCAGGGATTGCGGCCCTGCTGCAAATGAATTTCCCGGGGTTTGGTCAGGTGTGCACAACGTCCCTGCACCACATGACGGTCTTTATAATGGGCATTGATCTTTGCACTCATTTCGGATTCCACACAATTCATTTCCCAGGCCGGCAGGAAATCGCCGTCAGGCAGGGTATCCAGGCCATCGAAATTTCCACTGATGCCCGCAAAATGTTCCACATGGGTATACCAGGGTGCGATTTCATCGTAACTGACCGGCCATTCCACGGCATATCCGTCCCGCCCCGGTCCTTCAAAATCATATTTGCTCCATCTCTGGGTTTGCCGGGCCCAGAGCAGCGACTTGCCGCCAACCTGGTAACCCCGGATCCAGTCAAATGGTTTTTCCTGTATATACGGGTGTTCATCGTCCTTTACAAAAAAATGTGCGCAGGTTTCATTGAAAGCATAACACTTTTTCACGATGGGATTCTTTTCCGTCACCGCCAACGGCAATTGTTCGCGGTGGGGAAAGTCCCAGGGATTCATGGTCGCGGTCGGATAGTCTTTTAAGTGAACCACATTTCTTCCCCTTTCAATAACCAGGGTTTTCAGACCATGGTCACAAAATTCCTTGGCAGCCCAGCCCCCGCTGATACCCGATCCAATCACAATGGCATCATAAGTCTGATCTGATTTGGCCTTATTATTTACATGAAGCGTATCACCCGGCATAACAATCGTATTTAATGATGAAAAACAGGCCGACAACTTATAAAATTAATCCGAATAATTTCTATTATTATTTAAAAAATCCTGGTGATGTTACCGGAACTTTGTGTTTTGTCGGATAACATTTCCCGATGGCATTAAAGGAGTACCATAAAAAAAGGATTTTCAACCAGACGCCCGAGCCCACCGGCGGCAAACCCTCAGCGAATATGTTGCATTTCGTTGTTCAAAAACACGATGCCTCCCGGCTGCATTACGATTTCCGCCTGGAAATGGAGGGCGTTTTAAAAAGCTGGGCCATCCCTAAAGGGCCTTCACTCAACCCGGCAGACAAACGTCTGGCTGTGATGGTGGAAGATCATCCCTACGACTATAAGGATTTTGAAGGTATTATCCCGGAAGGAAATTACGGGGCCGGCACGGTGATGGTCTGGGATCAGGGAACCTATGAACCGGTGGAACCGCTGCCCTCTAAAGAAGAAGCGGAAAAATATTTGCTGGGCCAGCTGGATGACGGATCGCTCCGGTTCCGGCTGTACGGGAAAAAATTAAAAGGGGAATTTGCCCTGGTCCATATGAAAAACAGCAGCATGGGGGAAAACGCCTGGCTGCTGATTAAACACCGTGACGATGATGCTTCCGAAAGCGACATAACCAAACAGGACAAATCGGTCATTTCCGGGAAGTCCATGCTGCAGCTGCGCAGGAATCAGAATTTGTAAGAGATACCCACTACGAGACCATAGTCGAACTGACTTCCGTTGCCGGGCGGCTTGCTGTCGAAATTGGAATAGGGACTGATCGTGAGATAAAAATACCGGATCAGCTGCCAGGAAAAACTGGTGGATCCGTCCCAGCGGGTCCTCCCTGCCTCGGACATGCTGAAATACAGGGTTTGTGTGCTGCTGATCTGGATATCCGGATGATGAAACTGGTAAAAATTAAATTGGAACATTAACGGAATATCTAATAAAAGGCCGCTGTAAATATTCGCCGTACTTTTTTCCTGGGAGAAGGTGATTCCTGATGATGCCATCAGGCGCCAGTTATCTCTGATGAATAACTTATTTCCGAAACCGAGCATGCCCAGGTACCTGTGACTCAGGGACAATTCCAGGTTCCGCTGGTACTGGCCGCCGGCAGCGAGATACCAGGAGTTGGTCAGTTCATAAGTGGTAAGAAATAGCAGGTTTTCGTTGTCCCTGGAAAAACGGCCGGAATCTATCGATCCGATGCCGGTGAAGGAAAGCTGGTAATTGAACAGTTTGCTGGATAACTGAACCATCGCGCTGAAATTCACCTGGCCGATATTGTTGGATTTGGTAAAACTCATACCGGCGGAAACATTCCCGTTCATGCGTTTCCATAAATTCCTTGTTAATGAAGTCAGCTGAAAGATATTCGTGATGGGCATGGATCCCGTACTGTCTGATCCGGTATGGATCTCAACCCATCCTTCCCGGCCCGTGGTATTCAGCGTTCCGTATAAAATCTGTTTGCTGATGGTTTCAATTTTAAACGGTTCCCTAATTTTCAGTTTCCTTATTTTATACAGTTTGACATTGATTATTTTCATATCTATGTCATCAATGGAAATGGAGCCCATGATGGCCGACTGTACGACACCTATCAATATCTGCCCGTTGTATAATA
>DHWT01000258.1 GCA_002413325.1 Chitinophagaceae bacterium UBA5175
GCTGAAGGAAAACGCAAATCGCAGGTGGAAGAATTCCTGGAATTTTTCGACGGGGAAGGTGTGCAGCACGTAGCGCTGGCGACAAAAGACATTGTTTCGTCCGTAAGTGAACTCATGCGCAGGGGTATTGAATTTTTAAAAGTGCCCAATTCGTATTATGATGAACTGGAAAACCGGGTAGGTAAAATAGAGGAAGATATCCGGCCGCTGAAAGAAATGGGTATCCTGGTGGATCGCGACCCGGATGGATATTTACTCCAGATCTTCAGCAAACCTGTTCAGGACAGGCCAACGGTTTTCTTTGAAATTATCCAGCGCAAGGGTGCCAAAAGTTTTGGGAAGGGAAATTTCAAAGCCCTGTTTGAAGCCATTGAACGAGAACAGGAAAAAAGAGGAAACTTATGAAACTGGTTTCGGTTTTCCACAACACCAAAGAGCGCCTCGGATTTATCCTGGATACGATGGTATATTTTCTTTCTGAAGAGAGAACCGGTTTCCCGGACACCATGCATGCATTACTTAGTCAATGGGATCTGTTTTATCCTGAACTGCTGAAAATTACCGGCCAGTCAAATGAAAGACTCCCATTAAAAGGGCAGGGAATTCCAGTCAATGAAGTTCAGTTGCTGGCCCCTGTCTCAAATCCCCCTTCTTTAAGGGATGGATATGCTTTCCGCCAGCACGTTGAAACGGCGAGGAGAAACCGGGGAATGGAGATGACGCCCGTTTTTGATTCCTTCCCTGTTTTCTATTTCGGAAATCATCATACCGTGCAGGGTCCGGGCCCTGTTCACTGTATGCCGGATCATTTGAAAAAGCTGGACTTTGAACTGGAAGCGGCCATCGTCATTTCCAGGAAAGGAAAAAATATTAAAGCTGAAGCAGCAGACAATTATATTGCCGGGCTTATTATCCTGAATGATTTCAGTGCACGCACTTTACAGATGGAAGAAATGCTGCTCAACCTGGGCCCTGCAAAGGGAAAAGACTTTGCAACGGCCACCGGTCCCTGGCTGGTAACCCCGGATGAATTAAAAAATCAGGAAGTGGCCTGTAAAAAAAATCATACCGGAAAATCCTGGAACCTGCAGATGACCGCTTCGGTGAATGGAAAGGCAGTCAGTGCAGGCAACCTGTCGGATATGGAGTGGACTTTTGCCGAAATCATTGCCAGGGCCTCTTATGGCGTGGATCTTTACCCCGGAGATATCATTGGTTCGGGCACGGTGGGTACCGGATGTTTCCTTGAATTGAATGGTACAGGAAAATTAAAAGATCCCGGGTATCAGGAGCAGTGGCTGCAACCAAACGATGAAATTGAATTGAAGATAGAAGCACTGGGCAGCCTGAAAAATCAGATCCTGGCTTCGCCGACGGACTATTCCATCCTGCAATTAAATAAATAAATTACACAAATTTCTTTTTTGAAATGCGATGGAATGATCCGTTCAAATATATAATCCGAATCATGCCAGTAAAAAGTGACGGATTTATATTCCCTTTTATCCACTTCACATATTTTTTTATAATCCCGGGTAAGAGGCCGATTCTGGCTGAGTTTATTGAAATAAAAAAAATCGAAGCATTTTGAATGATCCCGTTATTTTCGGATACCACTTTCGCATGCGCCCATGCGCTGTCAAAAAGTGAAGTGCTTCTTTTTACAGCAACATTTTCGGAGTTTTTAGGAGGGATGTATAGGGAATAATTTGGGAAAGCAAGATATTAGGTGTTTCCTCTTACAGCATAAAAAATAAAAAACACAAAGTAGGAAGAAAATCGGTTCAACATCAAATTTCATTCCGGGTTACGCTTACAAAGTAGAACGATATAATAACTTCCCACTTTCATTAGCATCCGGTTAACCTTAATAAAAAACCCTGCTCCCGCAGGGTTTTTTACCATATTCTGATTTTTAGACTATACCAGCACTGCTTATTTCTTTTCTATTTTTTTAAACCCATTGGCTTTGGCGCAGGTCAGGTCAAGCTGTATCACTTTTCCCATTCCCGGGGCGCCGCCATACCCCCAGTCGGACACATATAATTTTTCGTCAGGTCCGAACGTCATGGCAGTTGGCAGGTCCAGATTTGATACAATAGTCATCCGGGAACCATCGGGATCCACCCGGATGATATCCCCGCTACCGGGTGTTGGAAAATCATGTCCTACTGTATTTTCCAGCACATAAAGCCCACCCAGAGGATCGACTAAAACCCCCAGTACATAGGTAAAGCCAGTTGCATAGGTAGTTATTTTACCACCCGGTGTGATTTTATATATATTGGAACCTCCGGCCGCAATCGGGAATTCATCCAGATTGCCTACATAAAAATTGCCTTCGTGGTACGTAACGCAGGTAGGGACAATATGGCCTTCGAATGCAGAAATATCGATGATCCGTTTGATATTGCCATCAGTAGATACTTTATCCAGTTCTCCATGATTGGGCTCAAGGACAAAGAGATGATCATCCTGGCTAATCATACTGTATGGTGTGCCGTCCGGCTCAAAATCATGTGGATTAGGGTTTGCAACCGGGTTATTTTTCCAGAACGTGCTCATGTCATTAATCAAAGTCCAGGTTTTATCCTTGTTTACTTTGAATACACCATTGTCAATTCCGATCACGCCATGAGAACATCCGGCACCGGTTAATAATCCATAGAGGGTATGCCCTATAAAAGCGACATCCGCTACGCCGCTTATAAAACCTCCGATATTCGGGGAGGTTGTGCTGGATGGAATATTGTCTGCCACTGTTGTGCGTGAACCCGAGTGGTCGAACCGCGAAATGCGTGCCCCGGTGACACTTCCGGTATAGGGACCTGCACCCGGTACCTGGTCACATTGTCCGATGGTGGAATTCGTTCCGCCTACACCACCTTCAGCGACATACAGATTTCCATCCGGTCCGAATTTTAATCCGCGCGGATTATTCAAACCCAACCCGAAATCGGATTGTGTAATAACAATATCATTCGGGTTACAGTTGCAGAAACGAGGCTCCTCCTTTTTACAGGATATTACAAAAAGTAAAAGGGTTATCACGGAGAGGACTCCGGACACCATCGTAAAATTTTTCTTCATAAAAACTTTTGTTTTAATTGGTGATAAGGCAAAACGATTAGTGGTCAGGATAGTGGTTCAGGATAAAAAATACCCGCACAGGCGAATCATATGGCATAACCCATGATTACCAGCTACAGATTACCGATTAAAGAGTAACGATTCTATTTTCGTGGAGTAGCTTACAATTCAGAATTGTGCGGAACAAAGTTAATGGTGTGTAATGCCTTAAAAATTGTAAATTTGGGCCATTCTTTTTGTAGATTTTAGTCAATCCCTGACCAGGTGTTTGAAAAAAAAACGGGCCTCTTCATGCTCGTTCAGATAAAATTTAGGCGTATGTCCGCAAAAACTCCTGAATTCCGGATAAGTTTTTTATCCTGCTTAAATATCAGGACAGCGGAATGTTCCGGGCATTCGGTCATCTGGCATCGGTCACAGGTCACCAGCCAACGCTTTACATATCAGCCTGTGAAAATGATGCGTCCCCTGTTCCCTGGTTACTGAATACCGGCCCTGGTGATAGAACCTGGAACGGATGCCCTTCTGTACGGCTTCCACCACTTCCTCATCCTCCATTTCCACCACATCCAGCTGGGAACCGGCGCCTTTATTGAATAATTCCGCTTTCCATATATAGGTATAAAAGGAGACCCGGGTCCGGTCAGCTGAAACCGGCTGAACCAGGTTGACACTGCATCCCCAGGGATAAAAATTGAACATCATGTTGGGAAATACAAAAAAATAATACGCAGCAACTTTTTTTCCTGCATCGGGCGAAGTGGCAGGGATAACAAAACAATCCTCGTTGTCTTTCGCAATCCCCAGCTGAAGCGGCAAGAGCGG
>DHWT01000017.1 GCA_002413325.1 Chitinophagaceae bacterium UBA5175
AACCTGGCGAAAGCACCACAAAAGCAGTTCGCGCGGTATTTTTTATTGATCCGGTCGGCATCATCAGGGCCATTATCTATTATCCCCTGTCATTGGGAAGAAATTTTGAAGAACTGAAAAGAGTCATCATCGGCCTGCAGACGGCTGATAAATTCGCCATTGCCACGCCTGCCGACTGGCAACCTGGAGAAGATGTCATAGTGCCGACCGCCGGCAGCTGTGGTGTCGCAGAAGACCGTATGAGCGGAAAAGAAGACGGAGGTGTATATTGCAAGGACTGGTTCTTTTGTATGAAACCGCTGGCTAAAGAAAAGATTTCGGGGAATTAAAATACGGACTTCGATATAAATACAACCATCCGGAGGAAGAAGTCTGCAGGTTATCCCTATAACCATGCCTCCATAAAAAATCAGCTGTCTTGATGATAAGCCGGATTTTGCCGGCCATTGGATGATTATTAAAAAAATAATATGGGCGCATCTTCGTTTTGGGATGATCGTTATGCGGAAAATGAAACGGTTTACGGTCTCCAGCCAAATCTGTTTTTCAGGGAATTTATAGATAAAACCAAACCGGGTACTTTACTGCTGCCCTGTGAAGGGGAAGGCAGAAATGCCCTGTATGCGGCAAAGAGGGGATGGCAGGTAGATGCTTTTGACTTTAGCCGGGTAGCAGTGGAAAAAGCATTGGAAAGGGCTAAAAATGAGCATGTATCCATCCGGTATGAACCAAAAAGCATTGAGGATTTCAAACCCCTGAAAAAGTATAAACTGGTCGCCTCCATATATGTTCATATGGATCCCTCCCTTCGAAAAATTTTTCATCAAAACCTGATCGATTCGCTGGAAGACGGGGGATTTGTCATTATAGAGGCTTTTAACAAGGACCAGGTAAAATATCATTCCGGGGGGCCAAAAACCGCTTCGATGCTGTATTCGATTGATGAACTGTTGGAAGATTTTGGCAGTTTGAAAATACAGTTGCTGGAGGAAAAAATAATAGATTTGAACGAAGGTTCCTTTCACAAAGGGGAAGCAGCTGTGATCAGAATGATCGCTACCAGATAAATGGAATTATTTTCCTGGTTGTCTTCATATAAACATCATATCCCGGAAATGCAATTAGCAGGTAATTTTCCTCCCTTCGGATTTTTATGATCAGATCCACGATCAGAATGAAATATACCAACAGGCCAATGCCTGAAACTTCACTGATTAACACGGACAAACATAACAGGAGTACTGCGGCATACATCGGGTGGCGGATGTAACCATAAGGTCCCCTCCTGACCAGTTTTGCAAAGGGTTTCGGCTCCGGTAAAACTGAAAATTTACTAATTCGCATGGCTGAAATGGCAGCGATTCCGAGTGCCACAGCTATTCCCAGAAGAAGCCAGCTGAATACGGGGAAGGATGCAAAATCCGGTGTTATCAGAAAATATAAAATGCAGGCAAACTGCACGATAACCAATAGGAGTGATTTTAATTTAACACTGGGCATGACCGTTATAAAAGTTGTTCATTATTTTCGGGGCACGGAAAAGTTAAAGCTCTGTAAAAATAAAATTAACATATAATTTCAACTGATAAAAGTCATGCCTGCACATTATATAAATCACAGGATAAAAGATATTATTGTTTGAATTTTGTATTGAATTATTAAATCAGTTTTAAATGAAAAATCTTGTTATACTGGGCGCGGGTACTGCCGGAACCATGATGGCTAATCACTTGCATCATGAGTTGAAACATCCCGACTGGCAGATTACCATTATTGATGAAAGAGAAGAACATCACTACCAGCCCGGATATCTTTTTCTTCCTTTTGACATATATACACCCGAAGATATTGTTAAAAAAATTGATGAGTTTATACCCGGTGATGTAAAGCTGCTCAGGAAGCGTATCAGCCGGGTGGTGCCGGCAGAAAATAAAATTCAGCTGGATGGCGGGGACGAACTTCCTTACGATGTACTGATCATTGCCACAGGTGCTAAAACGGCTCCTGAGGAAACCCAGGGCATGCTGGGAGCCGAATGGCGCAAGTCTGTTTTTGATTTTTATACTTTTGAAGGATCACTCGCATTGCGGAATAAATTAAGAGACTGGCAGGGAGGTAAACTGGTGGTTCATATTACGGAAATGCCGATAAAATGCCCTGTAGCGCCATTGGAATTTGCATTTCTGGCCGATTCATTTTTCAAGCATAAAAACATGCGTGATAAGGTGGAAATCACCTATGTAACTCCTTTAAGCGGTGCATTTACCAAACCAAAAGCTACTGAGGCACTGGAACACCTGCTCCAGGAAAAAGGAATTCATATAGTAAGTGATTTTGCCATAGAACAGGTTGATAACGAGAAGAAGGAAATTGTAGACTATGGGGGCAAGGCAGTTCCCTTTGATATCCTGGTTACTGTGCCTACCAATAAAGGAGATGCCCTGATGGAAAGATCTGGTATGGGGGATGACCTGAATTATGTTCCTGCCCATAAAGCCACGCTCCAGTCAAAAGAATATAAAAACATTTTTGTTTTGGGTGATGCCAGCAACATCCCGGCTTCCAAGGCCGGTTCTGTGGCCCACTTTGAGGCTGAAATACTGACTGAGAATATTCTTCTTTATATAGATGGGAAACCTTTGAAGGAAGAGTTTGACGGACACGCGAATTGCTTTATTGAAACCGGCAATGGGAAAGCACTGCTTATTGATTTTAATTATACCCATGAACCCGTGGAGGGAAGTTTTCCTTTTCCGGGTATAGGACCGTTAAGGTTGCTAAAGGAAAGCAGGATGAACCATATGGGTAAGCTTGCCTTCCGGTGGATTTACTGGAACGTTTTGTTAAAGGGAACACATATTCCCTTTGTTTCAGCGACCATGTCAGAAAACGGGAAACACAACAATTAAATTTTTAATTATTTAAATAAACCTTTATGGAAAAGACAATAGCAGGCAAAACAGTTGCCGTCAATGAAGAAGGCTACCTGACTGATTTTAGTCAATGGGATAAAAATGTGGGTGAAGCTTTGGCTGCTGAAGCCAATATATCACTCACTCCCAGGCATTGGGACGTGATCAGTTATCTGCAGAATGAACAAAAGAACCAGGCAGCACTCAGTATCCGGCGAATCGGGAAAAGTGGCGTGGTGGATATTAAAGAATTCTACCAGTTATTTCCCACTGCCCCGTTAAAAACAGCAACAAAAATAGCCGGGATACCCAAACCGGCAAGTTGTATTTAATACGATAAAATAATTTAGTTATGAATGAG
>DHWT01000213.1:0-9020 GCA_002413325.1 Chitinophagaceae bacterium UBA5175
ACCTATGATGAATGGGTGGAATGGAACAAACGCATGAGCACCTTGTCAAAACCGGCTTCCAACAAACCAAAAACTGAAAAGCCGGTTGCAGAACAATCCAAACCGTCCCTGGTTTCCTCCCAGCCTGTAAATAAGGAAGCAAAAAAACAACTCCAGAAACAGCAAAAGCTGGTGGAGCAACTCGACGGTGATATCAATCGTCTTCAATCGGAGAGTGACCGCCTGGAAAAGCAATTGTCCACACCTGAAATTTATGCGGACAGGCAGAAATTCCTGGTTGCCGAATCTGAGTATAAAAAAGCAGCCCTGAGTTTAACCCTGGCCAGGCAGCACTATGATGCAGCTCTTGAAAAACTGATGGAACTGGAAGAATCGCTTTCCTGATCCGGATTGAATCTTCGGGTCCTTTTTGTAATTTTATAACAAACCTGCCGTATTATTAAAAGAGATCCATTTCTTATTTCGGTCCGTATTCTGTTGATCACCGGCTGCCTTTATTTTATTTTCATCCTGCCCGCCGGCGCACAGGATTCAACAAACGGTAAAAGGCCAAAAATCGGGCTTACGCTGAGCGGCGGAGGAGCCAAGGGCCTGGCACATATCGGTATTCTCAAGGCCATCGATTCGGCCGGACTTCCCATAGATTACATTACAGGTACCAGCATGGGGAGTATCATCGGATCCTTTTATGCCGCGGGATATTCTGCAGATTCTATTTTATACATTGCCCGGCATATGCAATGGGACCAGATCCTGTCCAACCAGAGTTCCATGCGCAATATCATCATGGAAGAAAAAGATGAATATGGAAAATATGACCTGGAACTGCCCTGGGTAAATAATTTCTTCAGGATCTCAACCGGTGTACTGGAGGGCCAGGAATTGTGGCTGAAATTTTCGGAGCTTTTGTTCCCGGTATATAAGATTAAAAACTTCGATTCACTCGACATTCCTTTTAAATGTATAGCAACCGATATTTCCACCGGGCAGGCCGTGGTTCTGGACAGCGGTGAAATCGTTTCTGCTGTGCGCGCCAGTATGGCCATTCCATCTGTATTCACGGCAGTTGAATATAATGGCCGGCTCCTGGTGGATGGAGGTATCGTACGTAATTTTCCAGTAAAAGATGTTCGGCAAATGGGCGCCCAGTATGTGATCGGAAGTAATGTGACCAGCAGTTTACTGCCGGCCGGTAAAGTAAATAATGCCCTTCAGGTGCTCCTGCAGGTCGCTTTTTTCCGGGAGGCGGATGATACTAAACTGGAAGTGCCGCTTTGTAACATTTATGTGCAAACCCCCCTGGAACAATATACCATGGGCACTTTTTCGGATGCAGGTGAAATTATTGACTCGGGGATAGAAGAAGGAAGACGATTATATCCGCAACTGAAAAAACTCGCTGATTCCCTAAATGCTTTATACGGACCGGTTGAAAAAGTAAAGTCCCTTCCCTCCGTTCAAAGCGTGAGAATTTCTTCTTATGAAGTAAACGGGCTGAAATATACCACGCAGGATTTTTTTGTGCATACAATGGGTCTGCTGACCAATCATGTGTATACGCCGGAAATACTTGCCAATATGGTACGCAGGGCAGGTGGTACCCGGTATTATAACCGGATAACCTATCGTTTGAATCCCCAGCCGGATCATTCTGCCAGAATCATTTTCGATGTGTCGGAAAACCCGCTCACGTTCGCAAAAGTTTCATTGCATTATAATCAGTTTACCGGTATCAGTGCGATTCTCAACCTGACTTCCCGGGATTTTTTTACACCCAATTCCAGGAGCCTGGTAACACTCAATATTGGTGAAAATTTCAGAGTCCGGGGGGAACACCTTCAATACCTGGGCAGGGGACGGAAATTCGCATTGAAATTATCAACCCAGTTCGACCAGATGAATTTCACTACGTACCGTAATACAAAAGAAGCCGGTATCTATAATCAGAATTATTTTGTTACGGATGGCAGATTCGGTTATTCCACCAACCGGGATTTAACCATTGGCATCGGGACAAGATTTGAATGGACCCGTTATAAACCTTCCATTACCTCTGGGGTGGAATTCATGGGAACCGATAATTTTCCCACCAGTTATTTTTATTTCAACACAAATTCCCTGGACCGTCCGGTATATCCGAAAAAAGGTATCCTGTCGTCTCTGGAAGGCGACTGGGTATATACCCAGAATCCCAATTTCCAGTTACATTCCAATACGCTCGATGCAGATACAACAACTGCCAGTAATCCCTATCCGAGGATTACTTTTCATTTAGAAAGTTATACACCCCTGTCCGATAAAAGTACCCTGCTGTTTTTACTGCAGTCCGGCCTGAACTTCCAGAAGGGGAATACAATGAATGAATTTTCCATTGGCGGACTCACCCAGGGTTTTCACAACCAGATCACTTTTGCCGGATTAAGGGAGGGTTCGTTTTATGCCTCCAGCACCGCAGCTGTCCAGGCCGGTTTCCGCTATAATTTCTATGGAAATCTATACCTCACAGGCCGGGCCAATATGATGTTCAATAATTTTGTAAATAACGAAAAGATGTTTTACGATACACCGGATTTTTTATCCGGTTATTCGCTGACTTTCACCTATAATTTCATACTCGGACCCCTCGAGCTGAGTGCCATGTATTGCGACCAGTGGAAAAGAGTGATGGGTTATGTGAATATTGGTATTCCGTTTTAAAGCTTAAATCCTAAAACCGGAGACAAAATCATTGACCGGTGTTCGAATTTTACAATATAAAAAAACGATCATCGGTCATCGGCTATTGATTGGTCAGGCCTACCATATCAAGTATCACCTTTTCACGCTGAATCGCCTGAGCCTGCATCTTTTTACCTTCTGCCATCATGGCCGAAATGTTTTTATCATTTTCTGAACCGGCAGCATTGATACAAACATTCAGGAAAGCGCCGAGCACCGCACTGCGCGCACATAAAGCACCTACACCGGCATCAGATTTTGAATTCGGGTTTCCGCTTTCAGCCATGGCCTGTATCACTTCCATGGACTGCAGGGCCACCTGCATCACCCGGAAAGGCACTTCTATAGCCTTCAAAGTGGCTTCCTGAATTTTTTCCAATCTGAATGCTATTTCAGATTCCGTGGTTTTAGGCAGTTCCCGGGCCTGCATGATGCCCTCAAATGCTTTTGTATCCGCATCCACCAGGGCTACGAGTTCCTGTTTATATCCGGAAGCCTTTTCCGCCCAGTCACTGAACCAGGCCCAGTCTTTTTTTTGAGCGGACAAATTCGCAACCATGGCGCCCAAACCCGCCCCCAGGGCGCCCAGGTAGGCAGCAACCGAACCTCCGCCCGGAGCCGGCGATTCACTGGCCGTTTCATCTGCAAAATCAGAAAGTGAAAGCCTGACAAGTTTTTCATCCGACGGATCTTTGAGTAAATATTCGATGATCCTTTCCTCAGGTTTAAAAGGAGCCAGTTCATCCAGGCCCATGGTCAGGATGGCAATCCGGATCAGTTCTTTTTCTGACAGGCCTGCCGGGCGGCTCTGCTTTTTCAGAAAATATTTTCCTGCATCGAGCAGCGATTGAAGCGGGATCAATCCGACCAGCTCACTGCCGGTAACCCGGATGCCCCTGGCGTCTGCTTTACGACAGACTTCATCAAATGCGATATGCAGGGGTGTGACGGACAGGTTGGTCAGATTCATGGAAATCTGTGCGATACCGTATTCTTTGATAAACCATCCGATGGCTTTTACGGATTTGAGTGATCCCGGAACCATGACCGGCTGGCCCTTTTCATCTTTTACAATATTCCCGTAAACCGGATCCCCTTCCCTTTTTATGCGTCCGGCTTCCCGCACGTCAAAGGCAATACTGTTGGCGCGCCGTACGGAAGTCGTATTGAGGTTCACATTATAAGCCACCAGGAAATCCCGGGCCCCGATAACCGTCGCACCCCGTTTCTCATCAAAAACCGAAGGGCCGAAATCGGGTTTCCATTCCGGTTTTTTAATTTTTTCAGCAAATCCTTCATACTCACCGGCACGTATAACCGATAAATTCCTCCGGTCCTTATTCCGCTGGGCGGCTTCATATAAATAAACCGGGATGCCCAGCTCATGCCCTACCCGTTCTGCCAGTTTCTCAGCCCACCGGGCGGTTTCCTCCATGCTGATGCCGGATATGGGGATCAGCGGACAAACATCTGTTGCGCCCATACGCGGATGTGCTCCCTGGTGCCGGCGCATATCAATACATACACCCGCTTTGCGGATGGCCCGGAAAGCTGCTTCCGTAACCGCTTCCGGAGCCCCGACAAAAGTTACAACAGTTCGGTTGGTGGCTTTACCCGGATCCACATTGAGCAGCCTGACCCCTTCCACACTTTCAATTTCATTCGTGATTTCCTGAATGATCCGGGGATCCCTGCCTTCACTGAAGTTGGGAACGCATTCAATTATGGGTGTCATATTGCGTAATTGGAATGCGCAATGTTAAGGAAAGAAAATCAATCCGTTTCAGAAAGCTGCCTGCGTGGCCGGATGAAATCCAGCGGTTTTTTGAGGAAATACCGGCCCAGGATTCCCAGGAATTCAGGGTAATCCCTTAACTGTATTCCCCGGGATTTTACAGCCACTACAAAAGCAAGTGAAAAACTCACCAGGAAATTTAAAAATCCAATGGCAAGCACCCCTAAAAATACAGAGACCAGGTAAGCTGTAGGTACAGAGCGGATTCCCAGTCCGTACAGGGCCACCGAAACATTACCTGCAGATATGGTAATATGACGGATATCAAAAGGGAATCCCAGGATCTTGCTTACAATAGAAGACATGCCCAGCATAAAACCCAGGGAAATATTTCCTATCACGGCACCAGCATTCATTTCCATAAATTTTACGAGGCGAAAACGTTTTTCGTGTGAAACACCGGGAGGCCACCAGGGGTGGTATTTTAATCTTTCCCCAATGCGTCCGTAAAGAATCTTATTCTGAACATACCCGGCTATAATGCCACTTAAAAAGAGAAACACACCAGTATTACAGGCATAAAGCAGGGAAAGACTATGCCAGGGGTGCTGGCTTTCCAGCATGGCCATGGCTTGGTCTCCCTCCAGGATTTTTGTCCCGGTCACCAGGTCATATAACCAGGCCAAAAGGAACGCACCGGGAAAAACCAATAGCAGGTTGCCGGTAAAAGAAGCGATCTGGCTGCGGGAAACCCGGGCCACTGTAATGGCAAGGTTATATAAATTCGGTTTATAGGTATTTCCTTTGGTGTCCAGTGAACTCGCTACCGCGCTGGCAGTGAAAGCAGGTTGTTTGGTGGCCAGGGTTCCTCCGGTCGCATCGATCAGCAGGAAACCGACACTATAATTCATGCTATAGGCAAACCCGTGCCAGAACAGGGGCAGTTCGATTTTCGAAAGCAGGTTTTTGAAGATCGTTATGAAAGCCGTGATACTGCCACCTTTCATGGCGCTCCACATCATCTTCCGGTATTCCTTATTGTTGACAGTAATATAATGACTTCCTTTTGACCCCTTGTGCTCGGCAATCTGGTATGCCACATAACCCAGGGACTGGGAAAGAAATTCACGGATGCTGTTTTTGGTATTTTCATTTCTTACCAGCATTTTAAAAAAAGAAATGAAATTATCCGAATCGAATTGGGAATTACCATCCAGGATATCCGTGATCAGTTCGATCCGTCCCAGTTTATTGCTCAGGATTAATAAAATATATGTCTGATGAATACTGGTGCCGTTTCCGGAATGATTTCGTCGGATATATTCAATGGAATCAATACACCGTCTGGACAGTGCATACAATTGCTCACTGACCGAGTTCAATGTGTCAGCATCCTCAGCAATAAAGGATTTTTCCAGTTTGCGGACCATTACGGTCTGATCCAGAAAAGGATTATCCCTGATATCCTGGCTGTCCAGATGTTTGCGCACTTCTTTTTCAAGCCCCAGGCTGGCAACCTGGATACTGAGAATTTTAAGCGACTGCATCAGCTGCACCAGAATATGCTTATCATCCACAGTAAAAGCCAGACCGATGGATTCAAAAAATTGTTTCCATTGATCATGCGGAATGGTTTCCACCCATAGGTAGTCGTCAGACCGGTAAAAAATCCTTGATATTATGTATAGGAAATCATTCTCATTCTGCAGGGCCGGAATGAGTTTGTGCCGGAGCCTGCCGGAGAATTCCTGCCAGAAGCCATTTCCCAGCGGGATGCCGCTTTCCGTGAGTGCAGAAGTCAGATCGGTTTGAATCAGCTGTGAAATCAGGGCATTGTGCAGGTTCGAAAGGAGGATCGGGTGCTGATCCATCTGCCGGAGCAGCATCTGCAGATTTTTTACAGGATCTCGTTTTCCCCGGGCCGGACGAATGGCAGAAAAAAAAGATATGAGAAATTCAAGTCCTCCTTTTTTATCTCCTGTTCGCAGTACGGTGCTTCTCCGGGTGACCGAATCGATGAAATCAGCGGGTTTTTTTTTGCCGGAGAGGAGGTTGGTCATAAGCACGGGTATGAAATTCAATATGCAAAGCTCAGGCCACGAATTGCCCCCGGATTATTACTTTATCAATAAGATTTGAACCAAAACGATAGGGAAGATAAGCCAGGGAAGGAACGGGGGCACTGATGAGGCAATTAGCCGTTTTACCAACAGCAAGGGAACCCATTGTATGGCCCAGTCCCATAGCGAAGGCCCCGTTGAGGGTGGCCGCATTCAATGCTTCTTCCGGTAACAGTCTCATTTGAATGCAGGAAAGCGAAAAAACTGTATTCATATTTCCCGAGGGGGAAGAACCCGGGTTATAATCTGAAGCAAGTGTTATGGCAAGTCCGGATTCCAATAACTGCCTGGCGGGTGGATAAGGCATTCGTAAAAAAAATGCGGCAGTTGGCAACAATGTGCAGAAACCCTTCCATCCGGAATTTTTCAACCGGCTGATTTCACCGGTTGTCAGGGTTTCCAGGTGATCCATCGAAAGGGCGTTCAGCCGGATCCCTGTTTCGATGCCCCCGATCGCGTTGAGCTGGTTCACGTGCATTTTAGCCTGCAATCCGTATTGCAGTCCGGCTTTTAAAATCGTTTCTGATTCTTCCGGGTTAAAAAAGCCATTTTCACAGAACACATCGATATAGTCTGCCAGTTTTTCCTTTGCAATGATTGGCAACATCTCCTCTACGATCTCACGAATATATCCTTCATGATGATCCCGGTATACAGGCGGGTATGTGTGGGCACCGAGAAAAGTGGAGCGGATCTGCAGGGGGGACTTTTCTTTTAACTGCCGGATCACCCGCAGCATTTTCAATTCGCCTTCCAGCGATAATCCATAACCGCTTTTTATTTCGATGGCACCTGTGCCCATCCTGGCCAGTTCTTCCAGCCTTTTCCAGGATATACGGAACAGTTCATCTTCGGAGATTTCCTTTATTTTCTGAACCGTATTCAGGATGCCGCCACCGCGGGCATTGATTTCAGCATAACTGAGTCCGCGGATTTTGTCAACGAATTCATTTTCCCGACTGCCGGCATATACCAGGTGGGTATGGCTGTCGCACCAGGCGGGCAGGACCAGTCTCCCGCTGCAATCGGTCTGCGCCCGGGGAAGGCTGGGTAAATCCCTTTTGATTGAATCCATTCTTCCAAATCCGGCAATTTCATCTCCTTCCAACAGCAGCCAGGCATCATTCAGGCAGGGCAGTTCGGCCATTTCTTTTCCATACAGGGGCTGGTCGCCGGTACGGACGTTCACGAGTTGTTTAATATGGGTCAGGAGCCGGCTCGACATGTATGAATCAGAGTTGAAATGCTTCTTTTGTTTTTTGTGCCAGCGAATACCCGGCGTCTGCATGGCGAATCACACCGAGACCAGGGTCGTTGCGTAAAACCCGCGACAGGCGGGCAGCGGCGGCATCTGTTCCATCTGCCACGATCACCATCCCGGCATGTATGCTATATCCCATCCCAACCCCGCCCCCATGATGCAGGCTTACCCAGCTGGCACCCCCCGCTGTATTGACCAGGGCATTTAATATGGGCCAGTCCGCCACGGCATCACTGCCATCCAGCATAGCTTCTGTTTCGCGGTTAGGAGATGCGACGGAACCTGTATCGAGGTGATCGCGGCCGATGACGATGGGTGCCTGTACTTTTTTTGAGCGTACGAGTTCATTGAAAGCCAGTCCCGCTTTTTCCCTTTCTCCCTGGCCCAGCCAGCAGATACGCGCGGGCAGTCCCTGGAATGCAATTTTTTCTTTGGCCAGTTTTAACCAGCGCTGGAGAGAATGGTTCTCCGGGAATAACCGGAGCATCAGATCATCTGTAACCGCTATATCCTGTGGATTTCCGCTGAGGGCGACCCATCGGAACGGGCCTTTTCCTTCACAGAAAAGGGGGCGGATATAGGCAGGAACGAAACCGGGAAAATCAAATGCGTTTTGGAGTCCTTTTTCAAAAGCCCGCGCGCGGATATTATTTCCATAGTCGAAAGTGATGGCGCCTTTTTTCTGAAGGGCCAGCATTTTTTCCACGTGAAGTTTCATTGATTCATAAGCCAGTTCCAGGTATTTTTCAGGGTTTGTTTCCCTCAATACCATCGCTTCTTCCGGGGAAATCTGGTGGGGCCAGTAGCCGATCAGCGGATCATGCGCTGAAGTCTGGTCCGTGAGGGTATCCGGGATGATATTTCTTTCCAATAATCTTTCGAGCAGGTGCACGGCATTACAACAAACGCCGATGGATATTGCTTTCTTATCTTTTTTCGCCTGGAGGGCTTTATCGATCGCTTCGTCCAGGTTCAATATGCCGAAATCCAGGTACCTGGTTTCGAGCCGTTTCTGAATGCGCCACCATTCCACTTCTGCAATCAGGGCGACTCCTTCATTCATGGTGATGGCCAGGGGCTGGGCACCTCCCATTCCACCCAGGCCGGCTGTTACATTTAATGTGCCCAGCAGGGTTCCGTTGAAATGCTTATCTGCTGCCGCGGCATAGGTCTCATAGGTGCCCTG
>DHWT01000213.1:9316-13846 GCA_002413325.1 Chitinophagaceae bacterium UBA5175
GTCATCTGGCCGTACATCATCAATCCTTTTTTCTCGAGCTCATCAAAATGTTCCCAGGTGGCCCATTTGGGAACGAGTTGTGAGTTGGAGATCAGAACACGCGGTGCATCGGTATGAGTTTTCATCCGGCCGACCGGTTTGCCACTCTGGATAAGCAGGGTCTCATCATCCACGAGTATCTTCAGGTTGGCGATGATATCGTCGAGGGCCTGGAAATTCCGGGCTGCTTTACCGCGACCTCCGTAAACAATCAGTTCATCCGGACGTTCCGCTACTTCCGGATTGAGATTATTCAGCAGCATACGCAGGGCGGCTTCCTGGATCCATCCTTTACAGTTTAATTCAGAACCGGTGGGCGTTTTATATTTGACCGGATCGTATTTCGAAAAAGTTTTTTGCATGGGATCAGTTTAAAGAAAAATCTTCATAATCAGTATTGAGGCCGGCGCCACGGGCGGCGGCAAAAGCGTCCACTTCACGAATCAGACCAAAGGATTCGATCATAGATTTTATTTTCCGGATATCATCAGCAAAGATCCGGTCCTCATTGGCAAAACTGACCTGTTGCCTTACGAATTCATGTGCATGTTCGAGAATCGAACTGCTGTGAAGGGGACGGCGGAATTCGATGGCCTGGCAGGCTGTCATCAGTTCGATGGCCAGGATATATTCCAGGTTATCCAATACCATTTCCAGTTTGCGGCCACTGATACTTCCCATACTCACATGGTCTTCCTGACCCAGGGAAGTCGGGATGCTGTCTGCGCTGGCAGGAAAACAAAGCGTTTTATTTTCACTGACCAGGGCTGCGGTCGTGTATTGGGGAATCATAAAACCACTATTGAGCCCCACATCTTTCATAAGCAATAAAGGCAGTCCCCATTTTCCCTCCAGCAGCAGGTAACAGCGGCGGTCAGAAATATTACCGGTTTCCGCAGCTGCGATGGTTGCATAATCCAGCGGGATGGCGAGCGGCTGGCCGTGAAAATTACCACCACTGATCGTATCATCGGGAGAAAAAATCAGCGGGTTATCTGTCACGGCATTCAATTCGATCCGAGTAAGTTCTTTCAGGTGCAGCCATGCATTCCGGCTCGCCCCGTGCACCTGTGGCATACAGCGCAGGGAATAGGGATCCTGCACACGGCCGCAGTCCATATGGCTCTGCATGATCTCCGAACCCGATAACAGCCTGCGCAGTCGCTGGGCCACCAGTTGATTTCCCCGAAACGGCCTGAGTGCATGCAGGCGTTCATCGAAAGGCGATTTAGTTCCCGTAAGCGCTTCCAGGCTCATCGCACCGATCAGGTCGGCCGACTCCAGACAATAATGCATGCGCCGGAGATTGGCAACAGCATAAGCCAGGATAAACTGGGTGCCGTTGATTAAAGCAAGTCCTTCCTTGGGACCGAGTTGCAAGGGTTTGAGCCCGTTCTGAGCCAGTACAGCCGCACCGGGGACTAGCTGTCCTTTCACCCAGACTTCTCCCAATCCGATTAATGGCAGAAAAAGATGGGCCAGGGGTGCGAGGTCGCCTGAGGCGCCCACAGATCCTTTTTCAGGAACCACGGGAATGATATCCTGATCTATGAACCAGCAAATGCGTTCCAGGGTCTCCGGCCGGATGCCGGAATATCCCTGTGCCAGCGACTGCACTTTGGTAATCATCATGATCTTCGAGAGGAAGGGGCTGATGGATTTACCCACGCCCACACTATGGCTTTGCAATATCTTATGCTGCAGGGTCTGTGTGTCTTCAGCAGAAATAGGTGTGTTGGCCAAAACCCCAAACCCGGTATTGATACCGTAAACCGTTTTATCGCGGGCAACGATTTCATTCACATGATCCCGGCTTTTAAGAATCCGGGCCATGGAATGATCAGGAATGATTCCACGCCGTTTGCCTTCGGCCAGGGCGAATACGATGGACGGGGTTAATGTATCTGAACCGTAATGAAATGGATCGGGCATGGTACTGTTCAATAATTTGCTTATGGATATATTTGCGGGCGCCGGGATGAGAACACCCTAAAATTACCATGCATAATATCACGAAAATAAAAATCTTTAGGATACTTCTCCGGATCAGTTATTTCCCATCGCTGGTTTTCGTTTACCCATGGGTACTTTTCCGGAAAAAATCAGGTTCAGGCCTGTTCTTTTTCTTTGACAGGTATTCGATGGGCGGGGCACAACGCATTCACCTGGACATCCTGAAATCCGTACCGGAAATAGAGAAACAGATTTTTTTTACCCGCTACTCCCCCAATGCCGCTTTCCGTGCTGAGTTTTACGGGATCCCGCATGCAGGGAGCCGGGACATCCATGTGTGGTGCGATTATTTATTGCTGAGGCTGTTTTCCGTTCATTATTTCAGTTTCTATATAAACAGGCACCCATCGCCCCATGTATTTGGCGCGAATTCCACTTTTTTTTACGATCTGCTGCCGTTTTTAAATAAAAAATCAACCCGGACCGAGCTGCTTCATAATTTCACTTTTGGAAAAAACGGAATGGAATTTTTCGGTTTGAAAAATCACAGGCTGTTGACATACCGGGTTGTCTATGATTATTATACCAGAGAAAATATCGAAAAGCAATACGCGGCATATCACATAGATCCGGTTTATCTACAGCGTTTACTTTTTATTGAACCCGGCGTGGATATTCCTCCGGAAACGAAGAAATCATTTTCGGGAACACTACAGGTGATTTGTGCCGGCCGCGGCGGACCTCAAAAAAGAATCTGGCTGGTGAACCGGGTAGCCGAATATTTTATGGATCAGGATCTGCCGGTCCGGTTTCATTTTGCCGGGACACTAATCGGGGAACTTTCCGTGAAAGTGAAGGCCAAAGCGGTGATTCACGGAGAAATCAGCGACCCCCGGAAAATGGCGGATCTCCTGGCAGCATCCGATATTGCCCTGCTAACCTCTTTATTTGAAGGGTTTCCCATGTTTATCAAAGAATCCATGGCAAATGGCTGCATCCCCGTGGTTACTGCATTACCTGGTAACCTGATGCATTTAAAAGATGGTTACAATTGTCTGCTTATACATGAAATCCTTAACGAAACGGAATTGGTCAGGGAGGCCATTGAAAAAATCATGGAGTTGGTCAGTGATCGGCATCTTTGCGCCCGACTGAGCGATACCGCTTACGGGTATGCAAAAGATCACTTTGGCCGCGATGCGTTTAATAAACATTACCGCGAACTGCTGTTACCGTCCAATCTTCCTTAAAACGCAGCTCTTTACAAATACCTCCTGCTTTTTAAGAAATACAGGATCATAAAGATTTTGGAAGTTACACCCCATCGGAGCAGGGGCCGCGGGATTTTCTGCTGCCGGCCGATCATGGGAGGTATAAATCCGGGAATTTCCCCCCGGTATCCGGATTGTTCAATCTGAGCCATATCCCGGATGGATAAATTTCTCAGGAAACGCCACCAGGAATCAAAAACCCGGATATGACGGATCGACGTCCGGTCCAGTTTTTCACTCAGCATCAACCGTTCCGGTATTTCTATTTCCGGGTTTCCAAAACTGGAACGGGTAACCTGGCTCGAACTGATACCGATCCGGACCAGGTTTAGGGGAATATATTCCGCAGGCGGATGATTTTTCAGGTAACGGATATAAAAATCAATATCCACCAGCCATCGCATCCGGTTATCGAATTCAATCGAGGGGTCCTTTTTGAATATGGTGGCACTGGGAGGTCCCACCCGGTTGGCAGCAACCAGGATTTCAGGAAGCTTTTTCAGGGCATTCAGATCCAGGGTATTTATCTGAATTTTTTTAATATGACCATCCGGAAAAACATTGGTATAGGCTGAAAACCAGAACAGGGCCTTTCCTTTTTTGATGGCTTCGGTAAACAACCGGAGACTGTCAGGACCGCTAAACCAGTCGTCGTCGTGCATGATTTTGATCCAGTCGCCCTTCGAACGGCGAATGCCCTCATTCCAGTTTTCCGGGGTTCCCAGGGTTGACGGGTTCCTGAAATAGCGGATTTTTGATTTGAGCGGGTGCCGCATTGCCAGATCCTGCACTTCCGGGCCCGTACTGTCATCCGTGATGACCACTTCAAAATTTCGGAAGGTTTGTATATTAATGGAATCCAGGAGACGCTTCAGGTAATCCGTCCGCTGGTAAGCCGGTACACAGATTGATATAAAAAGCCCTTCTTCCATCCGGCAAAAATAGGATCCTGTGGATAAATGAATCCGATATTAATAATCCCTTATAAAATTATAGCACGAAAATTGATTATACGGATTGAACACATCACCATGATTATTCAATTTAACCGGAATATACAGTTTACCAAGCTGATAAAAGCTGAAGGCCGTTTAAGGGAATTCAATTTCAGAAAAGTGAACGGGCTGCATGAAGAACTGTTTACTGTTGATGTAAGTGACGACCGGGGAAACCGCATCATGTTCAAAATGCGCAAGGAAGGGAATGAATGGCTGATCAATTCAGAACAGTCCATACCGGACTGGATCAGAAATAACAGTTCCAGGTA
>DHWT01000189.1 GCA_002413325.1 Chitinophagaceae bacterium UBA5175
GCGTCCATAAATAACTGGTTATACTTCCCGTTGACGCAGTTCCGTTGAGTGTAACGGAGGAAGCGGGCAATACAATGGTCTGGTTTGCACCTGCATTGGATACAGGCGCAGTCTGCGTAGATGAGAACACCAGGTCCACCCAGTAATTGGATTTTTGATAGGTATTAACCGGGAAAGCCGGGACCGTTGAATACAGGTACAACCCGTTTGCTCCATCCGTTCCATCTGCCAATGCGGTTAGCGGTCCATTCACGATGGCTGTTGTGAAATAATTTTTGGTACCTGAATAATAACCGGCACTGCTGTAATAAGCGGCAATATAGGTCTGACCAGCTACAACAGAAACCGGTGTGGTAAACAACACCTGCTGCCATCCGGTGGCGGTTTCCCCGGTAAATACGGCCTGGGCCAGTAATACGCCGGAACTGTTATATAAAAGCCCCTGATGGGTGCCTGTATTTCCACTGGCTTTATAAAATCGGATGCCGGTTACAGAAGCACTTGCACCAGGCCGGAATTTCATACCCAGTACAATTCCCGTTGTATTATCCCGGCCTGTTGATACGGTTGGAATGGTCGAACCAAAAACAGTACATGGACAATTTGCAGTCAGATTATAATTCAGGGTTATAGATATCGTGGCAGAAGCAGCTGCTGTTGTGAAATTTCCTGAATCATCTATTCCCCTGGCTTTTATTGAATAGACCCCGTTTCCTGGTGGTGTCCAGGTGTATGACCAATGGGCGGTTCCGATGGCAACGTTCCAGGTAACTCCCCCGTCGAATGAAATTTCCACGCCGGCAACCGTACTGGCATCTGTAGCCGTTCCGGAAAATGTTATGGGTGCTCCTGAAGTGATGGTAACGCCATTGGCAGGAGAAGTGATGGATGTTACCGGCGCGGTGAAATCTGCTGATGCGGTGGCCGCCACTAAACCATTTTGTAAGGTGGCAGGTTGTACACCCATATCAGCCAGTAAATTGATGGTTGCCTGTTGCATATCCTGGCTGGTCACGTTAAACCCGCCTGTATTCCGGTCATGGTTGCCATCCAAACCCCAGGACCATTGTACGGTTCCGGCTCCGAATACCAGCGACCCGCCGGAGGTTTTATAGAGGGACATCCTGCTGATCCGGTTGTCAAGTATCGTGCTGGACATTGAAATCCGGCCTGGCGGATAACTACTTTGATATTGTTCAAAGTCCCATTCGTAACCTAGTGATCCCGGAGCCAGGGTGGCCGTCTGGCCACTGGACAGCGTGGACACATTGGGCGTATTGCGCCAGAATCTTAAGGTTTTAAAAGTATCCGGAACCATGATGGCGCCATGAACATGGTCCCAGCTGATTTCACCGCTTAGCGCATTCTCGGGTTTACAGGCATCAGTTACTCCGGCATAACCACATCCGTCCCGCCACAATCCCGTCCATTCTGTTGTTGGATCACATTTGCCGTTACATACATTCTCTCCCAGTGTTCCTTCTTTATAACAAACCATGGTCCGGTAAGGGGTATTGGTACCATCCGTGCTGTTTTCCCATCTGGTTTTCCAGTATATTTCATTACCACTGAAGAAAGTCAGGTGTTTACCCGCTGCACGGGCAGCTTCCACATTATCCCGTTCCGGTTTTGACCAGTATTCATCGTGGCCGACGGAAAGAAACACTTTATGGTTGAGCAGGAGGCTGCCGCTGCGCGAAACATCCACATCAGTGGTATAACTGACATCAAACCCGTTTTTTTCAAGAAAGCGGATCATCGGATATTCCGCGTTCATGAACCAGTCATCCTGTGCGCTGCCGCCACCACCGCCATTTCGTGTCAGGAACGGGCGGTTATAACTTACTTTGGTAGCATGGACGAAATTCGGTACAGTTCCCACATACAAACTGTTTCCTCCGTAATTATTGTATGCCTGCCAGGTGGCATCAGAAGTCTTAAAAAGTAATGCAGATGTGCCGGCATCATCCCGGACAATAAAAGCAATATGACTGACTCCCCCACCCCCTGCCGCAGACCTTGTCAGCTTTGCAATATACAGTCCTGAAACAGCCGTCGAGGGTACTGCCCAGCTGGCCGTTGCAGTCCAGTTTCCGCAATCGGTAAGACCTGTTGTGGAATTGTACCCGCAGGCATTTTGGGCGATACCGGTAAAGTTCCCCAGATCAGCAATCAACCGTGCTCCATTCCCCTGGTAATAACCAATTCTGTAAATGGTTATATCAAAGACCTTATCCGTTCCGGAATTGACATCTACCTTAAACGTCAGGGTCCCGCCTCTGTTTACACTTATATCCGTAGCAAAACCTTGTATGGAAAGATCCCCGGACGTGCCACCCGGAATATCCCAGGCAGTAGCCGGTACGCCTGTTTTTAAATTTTCTGTAACGATTGCATTCTGGCTTAAAGTGGAATTGAATGCATAAACGCAAAAGAGGAATAAAATAATGAACTTATTTATTCCAATGGAATAAGGGTTAAGGGTAATAAACATACAGTCGGTATAAGGTTTAAAAAAAATCGTTCACAGGGGACTGACCGGGATTTCCAAAAAGCATCCGGATCGTAACAAAGGGCACAGGATTGACAAAACTGAAATCGGGATAACAGCAGGCATCCGGCAACTCAACGGCGTAACCAAATACTTTTAAAATATAAAATTAAATACTATTTTCTGGTAGATTTCACAAAACAGGAAAAGAATTTTTAATAAACTATTTTTTTATACCATTAACGCAGAGTATAAAAACTCCGGACAAAATTTTTTAAACTTAAAGAAGTCGGGTACATTATGATTTACTTTTGATGGGAATTCATCAGACAGACCACGGAGATCGCCAGGAATTATCCCCACTTTATTAACAACTCTCATATTGAAGGATTCTGAAAAATATAAAATATGTACTTCCCGCTACTATATAAACCGGTGTTTCCATAGCTGGATTTTTCCCCCCTATTCATTCATCGGTTTAAATCCGGGAATATGATAAAGGTTTATTTAAAACTTTTTTTGCAAAAACTGCTTGGCTTTGACAATTACCTTTTTGTCTTTGCCATTTTTACAATAAGCCGGTTTCGCCTGCATTTAAAAGATCAGGATTTTGATTGTTTTCTGAAAATGATACCTGAAAACGGACATGTGCTCGATATCGGATCTAATATTGGTTTAACGGCCGTTCCACTGGCAAAAAGGGTTTCAAAAGGCATCGTTTTTTGTTTTGAACCGATTCCCCTGCATAACAAAACACTAAAGAGAATTGCAAAACATTATCATCTTTCCAATATTGAAGTATTTGAAACGGCCCTGGGAGAATCGAAAGGAGAACTGACTATGGTCATGCCGGTCATATACCATGCAAAATTCCAGGGCTTCAGTCATGTGGTAGAGAAGGAATCAGATAAAAAAAAGGGGGAATTATTCACCGTTCCCGTGCAAAGGCTGGATGATATCCAGGCTTTACAGGAACTCCCGAAAATCGATGCCATAAAAATAGATGTCGAAAATTTCGAATACTATGTTCTGCAGGGAGCCGAAGAATTGATAAAGCGGCATAAGCCCGTTATTTATTGCGAATTATGGAACAATGAAAAGAGGATGCTGACGATCAATTACCTGAAAAATAACCTGGGTTACCGTGTACGGGTATTTGAAAATGACCACCTGGTGGATTACACCGGTCAACAGGTTTCCGACTTTTACTTCATATAAATAGTCTGCCCACCCTCTC
The DNA here is from genome assembly GCA_002413325.1 of Chitinophagaceae bacterium UBA5175. GTDB lineage: Bacteria > Bacteroidota > Bacteroidia > Chitinophagales > Chitinophagaceae > Puia. The sequence continues at coordinate 3,729 of DHWT01000189.1, forward strand.
CCATATCCCTCCGGTTCCCTTGAAAAAATCTGACGGTACATGAGAAATATCCTACCGCGGCCAGATGTAACAAGTCAGGCTGAATGAATGCGGCATTGAATGATTGCTCCCTTAAAACGCTTCCCCGAAATTTATATAGAAGCCCTGTATGCCGCCGGGCCCAAATCCAAAATCAAAGCGGAGGTTGGTATTGTGTTTTGAATCTACTCTTATCCGAAGGCCGGGTCCATAGGACAAATGGAATGCATCCAGCGCAACGCCACTGTATGAATGGGCCACCTGTCCTGCCCCGAACCAGCCAACCAAACCAAATATATTCCACACATGCAAACGCAGTTCGACCTGGGCATCCACCAGTACATTATCCCGCAGCCCCCCTTGATAATATCCGCGCATCTGGCTGTCCCCGCCCATCTGAGATAGTTCATAAAACGGCACAACACCATTTGTATAACTGGTCGTTGCCTGACCGGCAATGATTTTCCCCGGCCAGGGCTGATAATATTTCCTGGCATCCAGTGTAAATTTGGAAAACGGGTAAGGACCCCAGCCGGATGGATAAAAGACGGCCGTACCCAGGATATAGGCTCCTTTTGAAGCATTATACCGGTTATCCCGGCTGTCGAAAGCAGCTGCGAGACCCGCACCCACACTGGTTCCGCCCTTAAGACCGGTCACGCTGTCCGTTACCAGAAAACTGGTACTATCGGCCTGGATATCGAAATAATCGGATACGTCAAACGGAATCCCGACATAAAAATTTTTCCTGACCTGCCTCAAAGCCGTACCCGCAAACACAAACCTGCTTATAATGTCCTGTTCCGGCTCCTTAGTGATCGTGTTCCCGATGTCCCAGATATATTCAGGTTCTTTTTTATAGTTCACATAACTGATGATCACATATTTATCTTCATCGAACACCAGTTGGGTTGATATGGAAGCATTGATCCTTCCCAGGGTAGATGCCGTGAATACTTCAGATAATTTCGAAGGTTTTGAAATCGTATCCTTTTTGGAAAGACTGAGTACATTGAACTTGGCCAGTCCGAATATATTGCCCGCTTCGGGTGAATAGGAATAGATGGGGACTGGTAAAATTTTAAACAATGCTTCTGCTTTTTTATTGAACCGGTCAAATCCGGAAAGACTGTCTTTTTTTTCACCTGATATCCGGAGACTGTCTTTATTTGAATCTGCAGGAGTCTGGGCTAAGAGCGGGCCATAACATATCCAAAGCATTATAACGGCAAATAATTGCTTCCATCTCATGGGTTGGTTGTTTGAAAGAGTATCCTGGATATGAATTTAACCTGTTTTTATTAAATCCTGTGAAGAAGACCCGTGGCAGCGGTGATCAGCTACAATAATTTGACAGGAATTCAGGGTGACAACTTTCACAAGACCGACCTGCGCCGGCGATATGGATCTTAAACGGACTTTCATCCGGAATGAATTAAATTGATGCCTTAAAATTTCCTATGCTTGTTCCGGGTATTCTGATACTGATTGCCACGCTGGCTGTCTATTTATTTATGAATGAACCGCCTTTCGGCGCATCACCCGCCGGAGAAAGGTTGGAGAAAATTCAGGACTCACCCAATTACCGGGATCATCAATTCCAGAACCTGAGTCTAACCCCGGCTTTAACGGAAGGCGCCGGTTATTTCAAAATCCTGAAGCAATTCTTTTTCGACAAAAGCACACAAAAGATTCCCCCCGCTCCTCTTCCCTCAACAAAAACAGACCTGTTGCATCTCGATACCCGGAAAAACATCCTGGTCTGGTTTGGACACTCCTCTTATTTTATGCAGATCGACCGCAAAACAATACTGGTCGACCCGGTTTTCAGCGGAAATGCTTCGCCCCTGCGCTTTACAACAAAAAGTTTTCAGGGAACCGATGTATATGGCGTGAAGGATCTTCCGGAAATAGATTACTTATTTATAACCCACGACCACTGGGACCATCTGGATTATAAAACCATTCTGCAGTTGAAACCAAAAGTTAAAAAATTGATTACCGGTCTCGGCGTAGCCGCCCACCTTGAATCCTGGGGTTATGATAAAAATATCATCGAGGAAAGAGACTGGAATGCAGCAATCAGGCTGGATGACGGATTTGTGGTGAATACCGTGCCGGCCAGACATTTTTCAGGGCGTGGAATTAAAAGAAACAGAACGATCTGGATGTCCTTTGTCTTATCCACACCCGGCAAAAAAATATTTATCGGGGGAGACTCAGGTTATGACCGGCATTTTGCGGAAATAGGGAATCAGTTCGGACCTTTCGATCTGGTCATTCTGGAAAATGGACAGTATGATGAAAAATGGAAATATATTCACATGAATCCGGAAGAAACGGTGCAGGCAGCCTTTGATCTGCAGGCAGTAAAATTGTTGCCTGTTCACTGGGCAAAATTTTCCTTGTCCGTTCATGCATGGAATGAACCCATCATCCGGATCAAAAAAGAGGCAGCCCGCAGAAATTTGAACCTGCTGCATCCCATGATCGGGGAAGCAGTGGATCTGGACGGTGATCCGGTTTTTCAAACCTGGTGGGAAAAGATTCATTAATTTTATTCACATTTTAATATTCCCAACGAAAAATTTATATGAAAAAAGTCGCCGTCAATAACCTGTTTTTCCCAAAACGCCCGTTCTGTTATGTGTCTCATTGTATTCTGTTGACTTTTTACTTTTTGTTTTTTACTTTCTATTTTTCAAAAGCGAATTCCACCGGGCATAACACCTATTTCGAATCCCCGCTGGAGGGTCGCTGGGACCTGACCCTCTATAATTCCGGAAAATCGTATCCGGCCTGGCTGGAAGTACAGCATTCCGGTTTACGTACCCTCGTCGGCCGTTATGTGGCGCCGGGCGGAAATGCGCGGCCCATATCCAAAGTGAATTTCACCGACGGAATTGTCAGCTTTTCGATTCCGCCCCAGTGGGATACAGCTTCCAACGACCTGCAGTTTCATGCTGTTTTTCAGGGCGACAGTTTAACCGGAAATATCATTGAATCGAATGGAAAAATATTTACCCTGAAAGGTGTCAGGGCCCCTTCCTTAAGGAGAAATTCCGAGCCGGTATGGGGAGAGCAAATCCAACTCTTTAACGGAAAAGACCTGAAGGGCTGGCATACTTCAGGTAAAAATCAATGGATCGTTGAGAACGGAATCATGAGAAGCCCGGCTTCCGGATCCAATATTATGACCGACCAGGTATTCAACGACTTTAAGCTGCATATTGAATTCAGGTATCCCAAGGGAAGCAACAGCGGTGTTTACCTGCGTGGACGTTATGAGATCCAGATCGTAGACAGCAAAGGCATGGAACCTACCAGGGACTATCTTGGAGCGATATACGGTTTCCTGCCGCCCATAGAAATGATGGCAAAGGATCCGGGCGAATGGCAGTCCTTTGATGTGACGCTGACCGGCAGGCTGGTCACTTTGACCGTAAATGGTAAAACCGTTATCTGCAATCAGGAAATACCCGGCATCACCGGCGGAGCCATCGACAGCCATGAAGGAGAACCCGGTCCCATTTTGATACAGGGAGATCATGGACCGATCGACTTCCGGAATATCGTCCTTACTCCGGCGAAATAAGGTTCGGTGAATGAAAGTCTGGAAATGCGGAAGTAGATTGTATTCATTCGGAGATGAAAATCATATTGCTGAAAATTAAGCATGCACAGCTACGAGTTTCATGATGTATACTTCCGCAAATTCCCCTTTTTCCTTCATGAGAAAAGAAGGATTCCGGTAAACAGGTTATATAACCCGGCTATAGAAAAACAAAAAATAACAACACTCAGTTAACCCCAAAATCCGTATACGTTTAACGGTAAAACGCTTAAAATAGAACTTTGTGGGGAGTAAATGAACGAATTTTACATCCAATAAACTTTTATGAAAAAAGCACTCATCACAACCGTTATTATTTTCATGACAGCAGCCGGTTATTCGCAGCATATTTCCATCAATGCATTTGGCGGATATACTTTCCGGGACAAAATTGATTTTGGAAATGCATACGCCTATATCAATGCCGGTGGCATGTGGGGCGCATCCGTTGAAGGCGTCAATGCACAGGGATCAGGATTGGAATTGCTCTACCAGTATCAGAGCACCAATGTCCCGGCTTACAAATATCCAAGCGGTGATGCGTTGAATACCAAAACAGGTGCTGTTATTTCTTACCTGCTGTTAAATTTTGAACAATACCTGATGAATAATCCCAAAATCGAGCCTTATGGAGGAATCGGCCTGGGTGCCGCCTTTTACAAAGGCGATTTTGAAGGAACATCGTCAGCCACCAAGTTTGCCTGGGACCTGAAAGCCGGCGTTAAATTCAAAGCCAGTGATAAGGTAGGCATTAAGATTGGCGCGCAGTTATTAGGCAGCGCACAGGCCACCGGAACCGCATGGTACTATGGATATCCTTATACTACCTATGCCACCATCCTTCAGTTTGGATTTACAGGCGGGCTGGTATTTGATTTTGGCGGACATTAAATTAAAAAAATTTTGCGCTAACCCATAAAGGCAACATGGGAATCTGGTTCATATTCGTAAAACCCTTTGGAATCTATGATTTTAAAGGGTTTTGCGATTTTAAGCCTGTCTGAAAAAAAGGTTTTACATTTCATAAAAAGGGGTTCATTCATTACAGGTCTTATTATTTAGTTGAAATGAAAGAAAAGGGACTGTTTAAAACGGTTGATGAATATATTGCCCTGCATCCGGCATCCATTCAGGAAGGGCTGGAACTAATAAGAAAAACCATTAAAAAAGCGGCCCCCGGAGCTGAAGAAAGGATCAGCTATCAAATGCCGGCTTACCGGTTAAATGGAATGCTGGTATTTTTTGCTGCAACAAAAACACATTATGGCTTTTATCCCACATCCGGCCCGGTCGCTGCTTTCAGGGAAAAACTGAGGGCTTATAAAACTTCAAAAGGCACCATCAGGCTCCCGCTGGATAAACCCATTCCGGTGAAACTCATTACGGAAATTGTAAAATGGCAGGTGAAAGAAAACAGGAAAAAGAAAAAATAAGGTAAAAACCGAATTCCTAACCAAGAAAGGCAAAGGCCTATTCAATGAGGCAGCCATGATTCTCAATAAATAGTTACAAAAGTTTTCTGAAGAATGGCCGGAGT
>DHWT01000222.1 GCA_002413325.1 Chitinophagaceae bacterium UBA5175
CGTTTAAGACCCTGGCCCTTCTGGCCCTGATGGCTGCGCCTTTCCTGGGCCGCGCTTCAGACGGCGATAATATTGAGAAGAAAAAGCTGATCAACAAATCGTATACTGTAGGTCCGGACGACCGGTTATCCATTGAAAATTCTTTCGGCAACGTCATCATCACGACCTGGGACAAAAATGAAATCCAGGTAAATGTCGAAATCGGCGTGCGTGCTCCGTCTGACGAGAAAGCGCAGCTTATGCTAGATCAGATTAAAGTAACGGACAACCAGGGTGGCCAGGAGATTTCTTTTAAAACCGACATTGGCAGTATGGGAAAGGGAAAGGAAAAAGGTAATTGGAGCAAGAACGAAGATTCGAGAAAATTTTACGTGGATTATAAAATAGTCATGCCTGCCCGGAATCCACTCCGGGTCGAAAACAGTTTTGGCAAAATCAGCGTCCCGGATTTCAGCGGCATAGTCAGCCTCACCAGCAAGTTCGGTGAACTGTCTACTGGAAAACTGGCAAACGCCAAACTGGTGCACGTGGAATTTGGCAAAGCAGAAATCGGTATACTGAATAATGCAGATGTCATTTTAAAATTCAACAGCAAATCCAATGTGGCTGGACTGGGCGGTAATTCGAAAGTCCATATTGAGTTCTGCAGCCAGGTGAATCTGACGATTGACAATACCGTGAGCGATCTGGCAGTATTTGAATCCTATTCCAACATTCATCTGAAAGCACCAGACAACCTTTCTGCCCAATTTGATATTCATACCAATTTCGGGAATTTTAAAAACACGACGGAATTCAATATTGCGGAAGACAATGACGATGATACCTCCGGACCGAAATTTGATAAGGATTATTCCGGTTCAGCTGGCAGCGGAGCCGCTAAAATTAAAATCAAAAGCAGTTTCGGGAATGTTCGCCTGGCCAGCATACATGATAAATCTGCTGACAACGAAGATGCCCATGATGAAGACCAAGACGACGAAAAGGGCGGGGATAAAGTGAATCTGTAGTTCATAAGCTTTAGGCACAAAGCTTAACCCTTTATGTAATATGTATTCCGAAAAAGTACACGGGCAACGGTCAGTGGAACATGCATACCTCAGCTAACGGATGCATGTTTATTTAAATAGCCCGCCATTTCTGCAGCATATCCTGCCGCGACAGCGCCTGCCCGTTCTGCAAAATCCTCGCCCGTACCGGCGTAAATTACAGCCCGGCTTGCATTCACCAACAAACCGACGTCTCTGTTCAGCGCTTGCCCGGAAATTTCCTTCAGGCTGCCACCCTGTGCACCCACCCCGGGTACCAGGTAAAAATAATCCGGTGTGATTGCCCGGATCCGGGTAAACCAGCCGGCCTGTGTAGCGCCGATAACGAACATCAGGTTTTCTATGGTGCCCCACTGGGAAGCCTTCCGGAGAACAGATTCATATAGCAGGCCATCCTGATGGGCCTGTAATTCGAAATCCGCGGCGCCGCTGTTGGAGGTCAGGCCCAGCAGGATCGTCCACTTGCCCGTATATTCCAGAAAGGGCCGGATACTGTCCTCACCCATATAGGGCGCCACCGTAACCGCATCAAAAGAAAGTGTTTCAAAAAAAGCACGTGCATACAGGGACGAAGTATTGCCGATATCACCCCGTTTGGCATCTGCAATTTTGAAATGTGTGGAAGGGATATAGTCCGCCGTTTTTTGCATGGTCTCCCAGCCGGCAGCACCGGATACTTCATAAAAAGCGGTATTGATTTTATAGGCAACACAATGGGCCCGGGTTGCATCAATGATCTTTTTATTGAATTCAAAAACGGGGTCCTGAAAACTTTGCAAAAAAGGCGGAACGCTCCGGGGATCTGTATCCAGGCCCACGCAGAGATAGGACTGTTTCAACCGGATTTGTTCTATTAGGGTTGCGCGGGTCATGAAGTGATTTTATTTTTGTCGTCCATGGCATGGGCGATTTCCCGTGCATCCCCTTCCTGCTCACTGAGCCGAGAAATAATATTCGCCCTGGATTGGGGATCCCGGTTCTGGCTCAGTTTAAATACGTGGCGGATGGAAAGCACTTCCACTTCAAAGGCCACGATGGCCTGCATCATCCGCTGCACATAATCAGGTTCCATATGCTGCACCAGGGATGGCGAACCAGGTGCTTCGAATGTTTCAGTCAGCCTGGTCAGTAGCCGATGTAGAAAATCCTCATCCCGGAAACAGATCTTACCTGCAGCCTGTACGGACTGGTAATTCCAGGTACTGGCCACCTGTTTGTTTTCATACCAGCTGGCACTGACATAACTGTGTGCGCCTGAAAATACGGCCAGTACCTGTGGATTCCGAAAAAATGCATCTGTATGATCCTGCTTTTTCATGAAATGACCCTGCAGAAATAATTTATCCGCTTTTTTTTCAAATAACAAAGGGACCTGAGTGGCAACGGGTTTTCCTTCTGTATCCACCCCGCAGATCAATGCAAATGGATGTGCCTGCATATAGGCAAGGACCTCATCGGGATGGCCTGCTTTAAAATATGGTACATCGTACATAGATCAAGTTATGCAACTACCAGTTCGGCTCTTTTTTCAGTATTGATATTGGCATTGATCATCGCAATACTGCGGGCAGCGTTACCTGCAAAATCCAGAAATGCCTTTTTTGCGTTCATATCTTCCCCGATCATCACCGGTTTTCCCTCATCGCCGCCTTCCCGGATTCGCTGTATCAGCGGGATCTGTCCAAGAAAAGGAATATCATATTCTTCCGCGAGGCGTTTTCCACCGTCTTTCCCAAAAATATAATAGCGGTGTTCCGTCGCTTCTTCGGCAATAAAATAGCTCATATTTTCGACCAGTCCGATCACAGGCGCCTTTAACTGGGCCTGCCCGAACATGGCAATGGCTTTCTTTGCATCCGCCAGGGCCACATCCTGAGGCGTGCTCACCACGATCACACCAGTTACGGGAACAGATTGCAGCAGGGTCAGGTGAATGTCGCCTGTACCGGGTGGCATATCAATGACGAGATAATCCAGTTCACCCCAAAGTACTTCTGTTATAAATTGTTTAATAGCAGAGCTTGCCATCGGTCCTCGCCATACTACCGCATTTTTTTCATCAACCAGCAACCCAATGCTCATGAGCCGGATCCCGTATTTTTCCAAAGGTAAAATCATACCCTTCCCGTCAACTGTTTGCATCAGGGGCCTTTCTCCCCGCACACCGAACATAATATGCTGGCTGGGTCCGTAAATATCTGCATCCATCAGTCCCACTTTCGCGCCACCCGCTGCCAGGGCGAGAGCGAAATTCGAAGCCACCGTACTCTTGCCTACCCCGCCTTTTCCGCTGACGATAGCAATAATATTTTTAACTTTGGGCATTACAATTTCCGGATCTGTGCGATTCGTATTCATCTCGGAAATAAAATGGATTTTAACCGTTATCTCATTCCCAATCAGCTGATGAATCGCTTTCACACAGGCTGTTTTAATCATGTCCTTCAGCGGACAGGCAGGTGTGGTCAGCACCACGGTAAATGAAACTTCGTTACCCTGGATCACAATATCCCGGACCATATTCAACGTAACCAGGTCCTTTCCAAGATCCGGTTCCTGGACCGTACCAAGTGCCTGTAACACATTTTCAACTTTCATGCGTAATGATTTGTTAAAAAGAAGAAACCGCTTGCAAAATTAGTCTATGAAGACCTTAATTTATTAATGATTTACGGTTTATAAACTTTATTTTTGGCGCAGTTTTGAAAAAATTTCTACTATACTTCCTATTCCTGAGCCTGCCCTACGCATTGGAAGCCCAATTTGATAAATTGAAGGATTCCGTTGTTGAGTTTTATGGGGTGGTGATGACTGCCGATAGTCTCCAGGGCATCCCCTCCGTAAGTATCGTAGTAAAAGGCCAGCACCGCGGGACATTCACAAATGACCAGGGCGTTTTTTCTATTGTAGTGATGAAGGGAGATCAGATAGAATTCAGTAGCATCGGATATAAACCGAGGCTGGTGAATGTTCCCAAAACCCTGGAAGGCAATCAATGGAGCATCATACAATTGCTGGTTACCGATACCATGTTTCTGCCTGCAACCATTATCCGTCCGCGCCCCACCCGGGAACAATTCGAACGGGATTTTGTGAATACAAAAGTCCCGGATGACCAGATTGAGATTGCACGGCAAAATAACGATGCTGTCAAACGAAGAATCCTTGCACAGGGAATGCCCT
>DHWT01000038.1:0-1943 GCA_002413325.1 Chitinophagaceae bacterium UBA5175
CTGTCCCTGCCTTATTTTAACCGGCTCACTGAAAAGGAAATGAGCCTGCAGATTACCAGTCCGCTGTTCTGGATCATCATGATCGCTTTTACATTACTCACCGGTTTACTGGCAGGCAGTTACCCGGCATTCTATCTTTCATCCTTTAATCCCATCAACACACTCAAGGGGAATCTGAGGTCCGGCAGATCCGATGCCCTGCCCCGCAAAATACTCGTGGTGCTCCAGTTCGCCAGTTCCGTGATCCTGATGATTGGCACCACGATCATTTACCAGGAAATCCAGCATGGCAAGAACCGGCCGATCGGTTTTGATAACCGGGGGCTGATTTCGGTGGACTGGTCCAGCGATATCAGCAAAAATTACGAAGCGCTGCGGGCGGATTTGCTGAATACCGGGGTGGTGAGTTCCATCTGTAAAAGCAATTCCCCTCCCTCCGATATTTATAGCAACAACAACGGCTGGGAATGGAAAAACAGCCAGCCGGTGGAAAAAACCGTTCTCTTCTCCACCATTGCTACCGATTACGACTATACGAAAACCCTGGGCATCAGATTGCTGGCCGGAAGGGATTTCTCCCGGGATTATGCCGACTCCAATTCGGTGATCCTGAACGAGGCTGCCGTGAAACGGATGGGACTGAAAAACCCGGTGGGAGAGATGCTGAAATGGAATGATAAACCCATGACTGTGATTGGAGTGATCCCGGATGTACAGATGCAGTCGCCCTTCCATCCGATTTCCCCGCTCACCATCATCTTCAGTAAAGACTGGACAGACTATGTGAACATTCGAATCAATCCGGGTGTTTCCGCTTCGGCAGCTCTCAAAAAGATCCAGCCGGTTTTCGACAGGTACAATCCGGCCTTCCCCTTTCTGTATCGTTTTGCCGACGAGGAATATGCGAAGAAATTCAATTACGAAGAACTCGTGGGCAACCTGGCGGCCATCATCGCCGTGATCGCCATTTTCATTTCCTGCCTGGGACTCTTCGGCCTGGCTTCCTTCACGGCCGAACAGCGAGTCAAGGAGATTGGTGTGCGGAAGGTACTGGGCGCGAGTGTGGTCAGCCTCTGGCAGCTCCTGTCAAAGGATTTTGTGAAACTGGTCCTGGTCTCCTGCGCCCTCGCGGTGCCGGTCGCCTGGTATTTTATGAACGAATGGCTGAAAGATTATGAATACAAAATCCATATCGGCGCCGGCGTTTTCGTGATGGTGATCGGGCTGTCCATCCTCATCACCCTGGTTACCGTGAGCTTCCAGGCGATCCGCGCAGCCCGGGCCAACCCGACTGCCAGCCTGCGTTCTGAGTGACCTGCCTGGCTCCCCGAAGCTTAACGAGTGGAAATACAGGCGGGATACTATATGTTGCTTCGGTGACGGTATGGATGCAAAAGGGAAGTCCCGTAAAAACGGGACTTCATACACACAGGAACTGCTAACTGGATTATGATTTTTGTTTATTTGGCGTGCGTATCGGCGCCCACATACTGACATGTAAAGCCTACCTGAATAATCTGTCCCAGGCCAATCGGTCCTGTTCCCCAATCAGAAATATATAATTTGCCGTCAGGGCCCAGTGTCATCGCGGTGGGCAGGTGCAGTCCGGAAGTGACTATCATCCGCTTACCGGAAGGCTCTACTCTCACCACATCACCGGCGCCGGGGGATGGTGTAGGAGAACCCACTGTATTTTCGAGTACATATAGGTTGTTATTGTCGTCGAACAAAATGCCCAGTATGGCGGTGAACCCTGTCGCATAGGGTGTGTACGTGCCGTTGGGTAATAATTTATATACGGTGGCTGCTCCCTGCACCAAAGGAAACGAAGTGAGTGTTCCAAAGTACAAATTGCCGTTGTGATATACGATGGTAGTCGGCCCGATCCAATTGCTTGCACCACTATGAAGTTTTGAAATATCTACAATCCGTTTAATTTCGCC
>DHWT01000038.1:2275-4200 GCA_002413325.1 Chitinophagaceae bacterium UBA5175
ACCGTCATGCTATATGGATTCCCGTCTGCCGTGAAGTCATCCAGGTCGGGATTTGCAACAGGATTGGAAAGCAGGAATTCACTGTAATTTGCGGCTACTGCCCAATGGTGATCAGGATATATCCTGACTACACTATTCGGAATATCAGGCACGCTGTGCGAACATCCCGCCCCCGCAATCAGGCCATACAACGTATTTCCAATAAAGGCCACATCGGCCATACCGGTGATAGCGCCGCCGGTTCCTGGTCCACCCGTGCAGGACGGAAGTTGATCCGCAAAAGTGGTACGAATGCCGTTCATATCAATACGTGAAATGCGGCTGCCCGTGTCGCTGCCCTTATAGGGACCGACCGGTGGCGGCGGCTGCAGGCAATTGGTAGAAATATTTTTTCCTCCATAGCCACCTTCCGCCACATATAAATTATTATCCGGTCCGAATTTCAGGCCGCGTGGATTATGCAGACCTGTAGCGAAAACACTGGTCTTGATAACGAGATTATTTTCACCGTCACATTCGGGATTGCTGTTTTTTCTACACCCGGCTAGTGCAATACATGCGATAACAGCTGTTGTTAACCATTTTTTTTTCTTCATAACTTTCCTCCTTTGTTTTTAATAATTATTATTTTCTGCTGACAGGCGTTTCATCAGGAGTATTTTTATTTAAAACTGTAATTCTTCAATAAGGGGCGAAAACCAAATCATTGTCCGGTGATCAAAAGATTGTTTCTCAGAAATCTTTATGATCCGAAACTATTTATAGTTTTAGCAATTATCTTTTCAATTATCCCGATAGCCCGAATGCAGACATACATTTCATTTATCCCCTCCGGCCGGTGGCTTTTCGGTGACAAATGGCTTCTGTATACGAATCTTATGTTTCCGTTGAAAAGCGATGATAATGGGGTTTTGCTACATACCTTTATATATATATAATTGTGACGACCAGGGATTTTATTTTTTCAAATAAGGGGATATTTCGTCTGTTGAGGCATCTCTGCTTCTGGGGGATGTATTATGTATATACTGTTTTCGATAACCTGTCCTCTTTACAGATAACTGCCGTGTTTACGCCGTCACTTTACCGAAGCGCGTTATACGAGGCGCTCTGGTTTTTACCCCTTTATGTAATTTCCGTTTACTTTTCGCTTTATTTTATTTTACGGCAATACACCAAAAAAGAGAACCTGTGGGTATTAGTATTCGGCACTATTTTCCTGGTAATTGTTGCATTGGTACCCGGCGATTTCATAACCGGGAGATTTTTGCGAAACACCGGCCGGCATATGAGCGAAGGCGGCCAGGTTATTTTTTTCCTTGGAAAGTGTTTTGGCGAATTAATAATCATTACGGGCGCTGCCGTAATTATCAGGATTATGAAAGATTATTCATTAAAACAAAAGGAAAATGAGAAATTGATAGCGGAAAATATAAACAACAAACTCCAGCTGCTCAAAATGAAGATGCGTCCGCATATTTTGTTTGAATGTTTACAAAATATCTGCCGGGATATCGAGGCGGGTAATGAGCATGCGCCAGAGATGATTTTAAAATTATCCGAGCTCCTCAGCTATCTTTTATATGAAGGCCAGTCGAACCAGGTCTCCTTTTTCAAGGAAACTCAGATGATTCGGAATTATATAGATCTCAAGAAACTGGAATATAAAGACAGGCTCGATGTACACTTTGCGCTTCAGACGGGTAAAGGCTCTTTCGACATAGCGCCGGGACTGTTCCTTCCATTGCTTGAAATCGTTATTATCCCTTTTGAGGAACTGACAGAGCCTTTGTGGGTATCTGTGGAACTTGAACTTCTTTCATCTGATCTCTGTTTTATTTTGAAAAGTAATGTCTCCGGTGAAAAGGTAATAGTAGGACATGCTGCTGCTTCCATTCTCGAGAATATAAAAAAAAGATTACAGA
>DHWT01000143.1 GCA_002413325.1 Chitinophagaceae bacterium UBA5175
GATGTCGCCGGTTCAAAAATGCTGTTGAACCTGGTGCAGGCACTGAATCAGGAGAACATACGGGTCCGGATTGTCGGGGCGCTTTCCAATGTACGGGAGATCCTCAGGAAACAGGGACTGGAAGAAATCACCGGGCATATCAGCCGGTCGGATGATATAGCGGATACCGTGTCGGAATTTAAAGGGTAAGAATTTGTTTGAGTGGGCCTCCAGGTAGTTTTATAAATTTTTGATCGAATGAAAAGCAATGTTCAGCAATATTTCAGCACAGGCCGGACAGTGACCGATGACCCGGCCGAAGGCTTGGAGTATATCAGGAAAAATATCTCCGGGCCGGAAACGGTCCATGACGAGGTTCCGGATTATTACTAAGGAGGGTGAAAATTGAAACGGAGATTTTCTGCCCGGGTCATGTGAAGGAGGTCCTGTTTGAAGAGAATTCCGGAATAACTGACATAAAGATTAATCGGATTGATCAAATTGTAAACCTAATATTATGAAATCAAACGTAAGCGAAAGATTATCGGACATACACGAACTTTCCAGGAAAGAACTGATTCAGCGCGCAAAAGAATTCTCAAAACAGTTCCGTATTCAGGACGGGAAAGATTTCAGGCTGAAAGATTTTAATCCGGCAGAGGATGCAGGCCTTGGACCTGAAGACAAACCCCTGGCCAAAAAGACACTGCAACTGGGCGTGGATGCGCTGGCAACCCTGCAGGAAGTATTATATGCCCAGGACAAATGGGCTGTGCTGCTTATTTTCCAGGCAATGGATGCGGCAGGCAAGGATGGGGCAATCAAACATGTGATGTCGGGTGTGAATCCCCAGGGTTGCCAGGTCACCTCTTTCAAAGCGCCTTCTTCCGAAGAACTGGATCATGATTTTCTGTGGAGATGCATGAAACACCTGCCCGAAAGGGGAAGGATTGGCATTTTTAACCGGTCCTATTATGAGGAAGTGCTGGCCGTTCGCGTGCATGAACAATTATTGAATAATCAAAAACTCCCCCGGGAACTGGTCACAAAAGATATCTGGGACGACCGGCTCAAAGACATCCGGAATTTTGAAGCCTATCTGAGCCGTAATGGAATCGTGGTTTGTAAATTCTTTCTCAATGTTTCAGCAGATGAACAAAAAAAGCGTTTCCTGGATCGTATCGATGATCCCGACAAGCAATGGAAATTCTCTGCTTCCGATGCCAGGGAAAGAAAGTGCTGGGGAGACTATATGAAGGCCTATGAAGACCTGATCCGTAAAACTTCTACGAAAGATTCCCCCTGGTATGTTGTTCCGGCCGACAACAAGGCATTCAGCCGGGTGGTGGTGGCCTCTGCCATTATTCAGACAATGGATTCTCTGGGATTGGAATATCCGAAAGTAAGCGCGGCAAAACTGGAAGAGCTGAATAAGATAAAAAAGGACCTGCTGTCTGAGTAACAGAAATGGCGTTTTGAACTGAATGGAACAGGAAACTGAAAATTATCGGTGCAATGAATTTAAAAAAGAAAAATTTGGGCAGTCAGTTTATAAAGGATTTCAAACCTGGCAGGAATACTTTGTTTTTCATTGGATCTTTCATAACTGCTTTCATATTAACCCGTTTGGTACGGGACGCTGGTTTCACGCAGTCCCAGGACTATGTATTGTTTCTCCTTTTTTTTTCCATCGGGTTATGGGTCACCGAAGCCATTCCGCCTTTTGCCACCGGGCTGCTCATTATGGCCTACCTGGTTTTTGCGCTGGGGAATGCCCGGTTCAACAATAACCCACAGGATGTGGCCAAGTATGTCCAGACCTTTTCCAATAGCATTATCTGGCTGCTCATAGGCGGCTTCTTTCTTGCGGAAGCGATGACGAAGACCGGCATCGACGTGTATTTTTTCAGGTTTTCCATCAGGCTGTCGGGTAAGGTTCCAAAGAATTTCCTGTTGGGAATTATGCTGACTACTATGATTGCATCCATGATCCTTTCCAACTCAGCGACCACTTCGATGGTGATCGCGGCGGTGACGCCCTTATTGAAAAAACTGGGGAAAGACCCGTTCTCCAAAGCATTGATTGTCGGGATTCCCCTGGCGGCTTCTGTAGGGGGAATGGGAACGATCATCGGCAGTCCGACCAATGCCATCGCAGCAGGCAATCTGGAAAATATCGGATCATCCATTAGTTTTATAAAATGGATGTATTTCGGCGTTCCGCTTGCCATACTGCTTACGATAGCCGGATGGTGGCTTCTGAAAAGAAAATATATCAGCAGCGATGCGCCGATCGAATTTGATTTGTCGTCTTCAAAACTGCAGTCAGATGCAGTGCTTAAAAAGGAGCGCAGAATCGTGCTGATTATTTTACTGGTTACCATGGGGCTCTGGATGACCAGCTCCATTCATCATCTCGGCGTTTCCGCGGTGGCGGCCATCCCCATTGTGTTTCTGACCATGACGGGCATTTTAAAACCGGAAGATGTGCGCCGGATTCCCTGGGATACCCTGTTGCTGGTTGCCGGCGGCCTTTCACTGGGTCTGGCGCTGCAGGAGACCAGGCTCCTGGAACATTTCGCCAATCACATTATGGGATCACAGTTTACCTCATTCATCATGTTCCTGATATTTGCTTATGTGACGATGCTGTTCAGTAATATCATGAGCAATACGGCAACCGCTACCATACTCATTCCCCTGGGGATTTATCTGATGCCCGACCATGCAAAGCAGATCGCTGTTATTGTAGGCCTGGCAGCATCCACTGCCCTGCTCCTGCCGGTATCCACTCCACCCAATGCCATAGCCTATAGTACCGGTCTGATCAAACAAAAGGAATTTTTTCCCGGCGGGCTGACCGTGGGATTGCTGGGTCCTTTGCTGATTGTATTGTTAGTGGAAATGATATTATAACTGCATTATGTGCTGAATGGCTTTAAAAACACCGTCATGATTATTGGTGTCAGTAACATAATCCGCCGCAACTTTTACTTCATCCGGAGAATTACCCATAGCGATCCCCATGCCGGCAAATTGAATCATCTCTTTATCGTTAAAATGATCGCCAATGGCAATAGCTTCCTCCCGGTTCAAATTAAACTGTTTCAGTAAGTATTTAACCGCAGTTAATTTGGATGCCTCCCTGTTCATGATTTCAAGGTAGGTTTGCTTGGATGTAAGGATATTTAACCGGTCGCTGAATTGCCCGGTTAAATTGTTTTTTATTTCATTTATTTCTGATTCTTCACTGATGACCAGGATTTTATTCGGGCCACTGTTTTGTTTTTGCCAATATTGAATGGTATTGTTAAAGGACTCAATGGTAATGGGTACATCAGTAATTTTCTGTTCATATCTGGTATGATAATCAGGCATTTCGGAAAACCAGGAATGCTGGTTGTAAAATATCGGTGTGGTATGATATTGTTTTAAGTAATCGTATATGCGCCTGGTAACGTTAATTTCGATGACCGATTCAAAAACCACTTTTTCATTGATAAATATAAGTGCGCCATTCAGACTGACTGCCGGGAAGCCCTGCAGTCCGGCCTCCTCTGCAATCTTAATCATACCATGAATGGGTCTGGCAGAAACCAGAACCACCAGTATTTGGTTTTCTTTTAGTTTTTGAATGATGTCAATGGTGGCTTCACTGATCGTATGATCACTTTTAATCAGCGTACCGTCGATGTCTAAAAAAATAATTTTATACAATCTCTTCGGCTTAAATATCAATTTTGAAAACGGGGTTTTAGGAAAATCAACTGATCATTATTCCTTGCAATGACCAGTATTTGTTTGCCACCCGCATAGTGTATCCATTTTGCATCCCTGCATTCGCCATGAATAGCCGGTAGTTCAGACGACACATGGAATTGTTTTAATTTTTTATTATAATCAAAAAATGAAGGATTGAATGCATCATAACGTCCTTCAAATGGCATTACGCCGTAGAAATTGCCGACAGCGAAAAAAGTATCCGGGTATCCGGATTTGGAGGCAGTAAATGAAAAAATCGGTGCTAATTGCATTTCTTCCGGAAGATCTTTCCTGGTAAAATTTCCGTGTCCGTCATTTATAAAACTGGCAGACCACAGTGTTTCTGCTTTAAGTTCAACGCAATCTGTTAGTAAATCCCCAAACATATACTGTACCGTTCTTCCGGCAACTTCGTCATAGCTCAGGTGCTTTTGCTTTAAAGCGGGTAAGGCAAGCTCCAACTGATCCTTCCCCAGGAATGGGTATTCCTGCCCGTTTATAGAATAAGTCATAACCTGTTCGGTCTGACCATTAAAATCAAAGTCCTTGACATATAGTTTTACCGGACCGTCCTTGCCGGCTGAAAGTTTTGAATTGCGCCCCCAGTTCCCGGCTAAAATGTCAGGATATCCGTCGCCGTTTATATCTGCAGTTAAAACGGTCTGCCAGAGACCCGTTGACTGTCCGATCTCACTTTCTTTGAATACCCCGTTATGGTTGATAAATATTTTTACTCCCATCCATTCGCCCACAACTATAAGGTCGGACCATCCATCCTGGTTCACATCTGCGAAGGCAGCCGAAGTGACTATCCCCGTTTCATTTAATGAAATAACTGAATCAGCGGCTGGTAAGAAATGTCCTTTACCGTCATTTAACAACAGGTAAGAGGGTTCTTTGGAAATTCCATATTTACCGGCAATGGTCAGGCCTCCCACAAAGAGATCATTATATCCATCTTTGTTTATATCAGCCACGGCTACGCAGGATTTATTTTTCAGGATGGATGGTAAAGAATGAACGGATTCCTCCAGATGCCCTTTACCGTCGTTCAAGTAAAGATGATCACTGAGATTCGGATTGCCGTCGTCATATTCATTTCCGCCGCTTACTACGTACAGATCGGGAAAACCATCATTATTGGCGTCGAAGAATAGAGCGTCAACCCCTTCGCTGTATTTGTTTTTATTAAAAACAGCCGTGTCGGACTTTATGAATTTTCCTGTTTTTGTCTGCAGCATCAGGCAGCCCGGCTGGCCTTTAGCACCGCAAACGAATATGTCGTCCAGACCATCGTTATTTACGTCACCAACGGCCAGTTTTGGTCCCCTCGTGGATTCCATATGCGGAATTAGATACTGGGTACTGAAGTCGTTGAATGGGTTTTCTTCATGTTTCCAGCCGGGGTCAGCCTGGTTGCTGATATCCTCCATGACCGCCTCTTTGTTTCGAAAGAACTGTGCTGTATTGAAATCCAGGGAAGCATCCTGTTGTTTTACATTGATATGTTCGTTGGCAGGAACATTTTTCAATATCTGGTATTTCTGGTCCGGCCACACTACTAAAATGCTGTCAATGGCAGAAATGCTGTCCAGTCCGAAATGCAGGCGGGAATCCGACGATGACATAAAACCTCTTGTCAGCATGAGCTGCTGGTATTGCATTTTGGAACCGGTAAAAATATAGGTTTTGACTCCGATTCCTGATGTATTCATTCCATCGCCTTTAAAAGAAAGGGAAAGATAGTTTTTAGCTGGTGTATTATTTTTTAGTATTATAGCCGGGCCGTTTAAGCAGTTCATCACTAAATCCAGTTTTCCGTCATTATCCAGGTCGGCATAAGCAGCACCATTAAAGAAGCCCTGCATGTCACCGGTTCCCCAGTCTCTGCTCTGGTCCTTAAAATCCCAATGACCGTCTCCTTTAAACAAATAGGGGTGGGAGGAGCCATCCGGCATCTTATCCAGCATGGCTTTTTGAAAACTTTCGGCACTCCCGTAAGATTCCGGATTCTTCATATTTGAGAAAAACATGATAAAATCTAGGTCAAGTGGTCGTTTTACAATCCCGCTTGAGATAAATAAATCCTCATAACCGTCATTGTCAAAATCCGCAAAAAGCGGGCTCCAGCTCCAGTCAGTTGAAGATATACCGCTTATAAGTCCGACATCGCTGAAACTGATTCCATTGCCATTATTTCTCTGCAGGCAGTTTTTTGAATATTGGTTTTGATAGCCGTTCCTCGTGATTTTCTGATTATAGGTATCCAGGTGCTCCCCATTTCCATAAGTTTTCAATGTCTTTTCATCGCCCGGCAACATATCTGCCGTAATAATATCCGGTTGCCCGTCATTGTTAACATCTGCAATATCATTGCCCATACTATACCGGCTGTAATGCCTGAAATGATCCGCACCGCTTTCCGTAAACGTTCCATTGCCATTATTGATATAGTAGTAATCGTTTTCATGAAAATCATTTCCCACATAAATATCCTCCCAGCCGTCGTTATTCAGGTCTGCCACTCCAACGCCCAGTCCATAACATAAACTGCTTTGATAAAGACCGGACGAGGCAGAGACATCTGTGTATTTCCGCTGACCGTTAACCAGGTCGTTCCGGAATAGCCTTTCTCCCGAGTTGGGATCAAATTTCCGCCTGTTGCTGGTATCCACAATATGCTGATTCGGGTGTTCTGACT
>DHWT01000224.1 GCA_002413325.1 Chitinophagaceae bacterium UBA5175
GCTTCCCAGGGAATCAGTGTTTTGATAAATCCGGGTGCTACGGAAAAATTTCCGAGAAAAATATCCGGCTTCCCATCTCCGTCCAGATCGCCGACATCCATCGTCAGCCACCGGCCCTGTTGGGTCTCCGGCATCGTATGGGGCATGAATATAAAATCACCCGTATTCTCCAGGTACACAAACCCCTCCTCCGGTTGCGTCCCGTAATCAGCAAAAAAAGAAATTACCGCCAGGTCCAGGTCGCCGTCCCCGTCAAAATCCCGGGCCATGGCTTTATAACATCCATTGATGGGGAAAAAATATTTCCGGCTGAAATTCCAATGCCCATCATTTAAAAATATATAGACCCCGTGATAGGGTTTAAGCACCTGCGAAAAGTCTGCATTGTCGCCACAGGTATAAAGTATATCCGGAAAACCGTCCTGGTTGAAATCGTCCATTTCGAAATAGGATGAACCATAAGAGGGGGGAAACCGTAAAATTTCTTTCTGGTCAAACTGTCCGTGCCCGCGATTGGTGAATAAAAAAATTCCTTCTTCTCCCTGTGCGAATAATACAATCAGGTCAGGCAGGCCATCCTGATTATAATCCCGTACATAGGCTTTGATCGCGCCGGGCACGGGGCGCAGTACATGACGGGTATACTGATTGTTTCCCAGGTTTTCATACCAGCTTAAAGCGCCTGTGAGGTGACCGAATTCGCAAACCAGCTCATCCGGTTTCCCATCTGCATTTAAGTCAACCTGTACGGATTGCACCGGCCGCTGCAGGGAATCAATATGCAGGACAGAATCCAGGAACATATGCCCGTTTTGATTCTGCAACAGATTTTCCAGTTTGCCCAGCCGGGCATTGGTTGGGTTCAACTGACCGATATTGGTGACAACCTGGGGTGTGGCATGCAGGTCTATATCGATTACCGGACCCGAGGAGGGGAGGGAATCTACCGGTTGCAGGTTACGGTCATAACGAACCACGGACCGGCGGAAAATATCGCTTTGTAAAAGACTGTGCGGCGACCGGCTCGTATCCACCTGTATATAACAGGTAGTTGGGTTTGCCTTGCTTTGGGCAGGTGAAGAGATGCGGAACAGGGACAGATCATTTTTAATAGCGAAGGGTCTTTGCTGGGCAGGCATTACATCAGGTGCCATAGCCAGGTAATAATCCATGATATGCTGCCATTCTTCCGGCGCCAGCAGTGGCCGGGAAGGATAATAACCGGCAGGCAGGTTCCGGTCCCTGCGCATCGAAGGATATGCATTCCATTTGAAATTGAAAATACCCAGCCGGGGACCCATATTCGGCAAAACCCCCTGCTCCCAGGATTTTACATCGAGCAGGGCAGGTTCGGGGAAAGCATGGCATGACTGGCAATATTGTTTTGCCAGCACTTCACCCGAATCGATGGAGCTGGCCGGGATTTGTTTATGGGACTGGTTTCTGTTATACTGTTTACAGGAAAAAATAAACAGTGCACCGAGAATAATAATATACTGACGCAATGCTAAAGATTTATTTTCCGCTTTGCCCCCTTACTGTCTGTAATTTCCACACTGCTTACGGAGTCGTTTACCCGGATAAACCTGCCGGACTGTGATAAAAATGAAGTTCCGTAATAAAATTCCTGCTCCATAGTTTTCCCGTTTTTGTACCTGATCACCGCCTTTACATCCGTGGGTGCCAGGCGAATGACCTTTCCCTGCTTTTTCAAACGGAATACTTTCAAGGGTCCCCGGTTCTGACTGGCAGCAACCAGGTACTGCCCGTTGGCGCCCTGTAATTTTACCAGCGCCTTCCCATTGCCGGGGATAAAGATTCCACTTTGCAGGATGGATTTTGACTCAAACCCGTCCTGGCCATTCCCGGATAACATCAACCCGTTGAATGCATCGTACCGGCCAACAGTAACATCCGTGCCAAAATCATTTCCATTCATCAGTACATCGAGATTCCCATCCCCGTCAAAATCATCCGCCACCATGCCATTGATCATCGAGAACTGGGCTTCCTTGGGAAGCGGAACCAGGGTGAATGAACCGTTACCGTCATTTCGTAACAGCACGGACTCAAAATCATTGGCTTCCAGCACCAGGGCATTTTTTCTCTCCGGCTCAGTGAGCACCTGGTCCATGGTAGCCACTGCATAGGATTTATAAGAAGGGAATTTTTTTCTCATGGCATTGATCTGTTTTAACAGATCATCCCTCCCCTGTGCGGGAAATTCCTTCTTATTCCCTTCCGCGTCCGGAAGATACAGGGAGGGGATCATATCAAAAATCCCGTTATTGTCAAAGTCTTTCGCATATACATGAACGGGAGTTTCCTTACCCGCCCGGAAAAATGAATTCTTACCCAGGTTCCCGACAATATAATCCATGTCCCCGTCGTGGTCAAAATCACCGGCCGTTATACTGTTCCACCATCCGTGAAAACTGCTGAGACCCGTCTGTGGTGTTACATTCACAAAATTTCCATGTTCATTTTTCAGGAAGGCCAGGGACATCCATTCACCTGCCATGACCAGGTCGGGCCATCCGTCGTTATCGAAATCCGTCCAGACGGCATCACATACCATACCGCAGTTGACCAGGTCTTTCGCCACACTTGCAGTTACATCCGTGAAAACGACATGCCCGTTTTTTGAATCATTTCTTAATATAAAACTCGAAACCGGCCTGGGATAATAACCCGGATCCACCCGGCCGGAAACAAAAAGATCCAGGTCGCCATCATGATCATAATCAGCCGCCCGTACGCAGAATTTACTGGTCAGGTTTTTCGGTAGTGCTTCTGGATCCGGCGTAAAATTCCCCTTGCCATCATTCAGGTACAAGCGGTCCTGGTACCCGGCCGTATTGTGTTCCATGGCATATCCCCCGGAGGCGATGTATAAGTCCAGGTCTCCGTCACCATCTGCATCAAATAACAATAAACCCATATCCTGGCTGGGTTTCGTCAGCGAATCGGCCTGTATTAACGGCTTTCGAATGAATTTTCCATCCGCTTGCTGCATAAAGATCCATGCACTGTGGTACGCAGAACCTCCGATGATCATATCATCCAGCCCGTTTCCATCTATGTCGCCCACTGCCAGGGCCGGACCATAGTCTGATAATTTATGCGGAAGTAATTTCTGAATATTGAAATCAATATAATCTCTTTCCTGGTGGGTAAACTGCAAGCCCAGGGAATCCGTAACTTCAGTAAACAAGCTGTTCTCTGCCAATGGATTTTTCCTGTAATCATAATTCCCTTGAGCCCCGGCGATATTCACCTCCAGTAACTGATCTGCTTTTACCTGCTTTAATAATTGCTGCTTCCCATCGGGCCAGCGGATCAGCACGGTGTCCACAACAGTGATCGTTCCCAATCCGAAATGGGCAATATCCTGAACGGTGGAAAGATAACCCCGGTACGGACTATTCTCGTAAACCTGCTGCTTACCCTGGCCATAATGAAGTTCAACCCGGGCCCCAAGCCCGTTCCGGTTAAGGGAGTCCCCTTTAAATTTTATTTTCAGCCAGTGATGGAGTTCTTTTTCAATTTCACGGCCCCTGTTCCGGTAGATCCCGGCCTCATCATTGATATTATTAACAACCAGATCCGGGTATCCGTCGTTATCCAGGTCCGCATATACGGCCCCGTTAGAAAAACTGGGACGCATGAGACCCCAGTCCCCGCTTACGTCTGTAAAATGCAGGTCCCCGTCGTTATGGTATGCATAATTGTGGAGTTTTACTTCGGGAATCTGTTTGAGCATATCTGTGGTGGATACCAGTGAGCTGGCCATGTTCCTGAATGCAATGAAATCATGGTCCGTAACATCTTTCGGAAACCCGTTGGTGATGATCAGGTCCCGGTACCCGTCATTGTCCAGGTCAGTAAGCAGGGGCGTCCAGCTCCAGTCCGTTTCAGCCACACCGGCATAAAATGAAATATCACTGAATATGGGCGGGCCAACGGAATCGTTACTATTCACACGGGGTCCCTGGTTCAGCTGGAGGGTATTCCGCACGTACTGGTAAGTATAACCGAAGAAATCACTGTTCTGGTATGTCAGGTAACTGGATGCATTCAGCATCATTTTCTTCCTGTAATTATCTTCCGGATTCATGTCCAGCACCATCACATCTTCCAGACCGTCATTATTCACGTCATTGATATCCAAGCCCATTGAATTGGAAGAAGTATGTTTGAAATATTCTGGCAGGCGATCCGTAAATGTTCCGTCGTGGTTATTGATCAGGAGCAGGTCGTTCGGCAGGTAGTCGTTGGTGACATAGATGTCTTTCCACCCGTCGTTATTGATGTCACAAATACTAACGCTGTGCCCGTATCCTTCAATGGCTACCCCGGCCTCTTTGCTGACATCTTTGAATACCGGGTGTTTCAGCGAATCATTCCATTCATTACGGTACAATCTGCCACTGCTGGGAAAAGACCCGTCGCGTGCCAGTTTGTGAAAAACATTGGGAAGGGTCGGATTGATAATTTCGTTTACCACCAGGTACATATCCAGGTCCCCGTCGTTATCATAATCAAAAAAAGCCGCCATCGTGGAGTAACTGGTATCCGCCAGACCATATTCTGCGGCCATTTCTTTAAAATGCGGGATCCCGTTTTTATCCAAGCCCTGGTTGATATATAACAGATTCTTTCGCTTTTCCGGATCGGTCAGGATGGTGGCTGAAACATAGATATCAGGCCATCCGTCATTATTGATATCCACAACGGAAACCCCGCGACACCATTTACCGCTTCCATCCGCACCGGAAGCCGCCGTTATATCTTCAAATTTGAAATCTCCTTTATTCAGGTATAATTTGTTCGCCACCCGGTTGCCTGTGAAGTAAATATCAGGCAAACCATCCTGGTTAAAATCACCAATGCCCACCCCACCTCCGTTGTAGATATTGGATACGGTGAGTATATTGAGTGAATCTGTTTCCTGAATCAAGTTATTGAAATGGATGCCGGAATGCTCAGATGAGACGGCTTCAAATAAAGTCTTATGCCGGTTGCAGGAGAAAAAAAAGAATATACAGGATGAAAAGAGGATAAACCGGAACCTTGCCCAACAGACCATTGAATAAATTTTTCTAACGCAAGATAATTGATTCACTTAAAAGATTACCGCGCAAAAAAGCAAAGTCCCGTCTGGATAACCAGACAGGACTTTGCGGGAAACTTTTATGAAAAAAGAATATCAGTACCCGGGATTCTGTGTAAGTGTGGGTTTACCTCCAACGGTACTGGCATCAATTTCCTGCTGGGGAATAGCAAAGTAATTGGACTGCCCGTCTTTAAAGGTTGCCCCACTAAGCAGTGAGTATCCATATCCTACTTCCTTTGCAACATAGGCATTCAGTTCAGTAGCAGCTGTTCCATAACGAACCAGGTCGAAGAAGCGCTGGCCTTCCATAGCCAGTTCAAGCCTTCTTTCAAACTGAACATATTTACGAGCGCCTGCCTGACCGAGTCCGGAGAAAAATCCGGCTGCATATACAAAGGGCAGGTTGGCTACATTTGAACCCTGTGTTCCTGCATATAACGCAGGTGATCCGGCTGGTGTCGGCGTATTTTTTGCCCTTAACCGAACGATGTTTACATCAGCCTGAGCGTTATCGAGGCTACCTACTTCCACTTCACATTCTGCAGCCCAGAGGATCACATCTGCAAAGCGGCAGAGGTTAATATTCAGGGCGGTGTAACCGGCTGTCCAGGATGATTTGTCCGTTAATGCACCCACCTGTGAAGCATAAGGCGCATTTTTAACCGGAGCATAAGGTCCGCCGCTGGCCTGGTTACGAACGAAAATGAAACCCGGGTTAATACCCCAGTCCAGGAAAGGAATACCTCTTCTTCCAATGGTCCAGTCAATACGTGGATCCAGCGGAGTGGTCACATCGGGTGTAAAAGGATCTGAAGATTTTAAACCTTCATCATTTTTCAGGTTTGAATTGTTGTAGGTATCTGGCAAAGGATATCCAGTAACCGGATCTGTTTTATAGGCGTTAGCCAGGCTGTAGGAAGGCTGGTTGAATCCGCAGCATGAAACCGGCATGGCGGGATCATATGAGAAATTCAGCACATCCCCGGCATTGGCATTGGCAGCTGTGGAACCATCATTCACTGAATTCTGTGCGGCAAAAACGGATTCACTGTTGTTCTTGGTAGCCGCATTGAAATTGTCATTGAAATTGTCCACCAGTTTGTATTTAAGACCTCCGGAAGTAACCCCGTTGGCCATCAGATCCGTTAACAGGGGCAGTGCAGAAGCATATTTATGCTCAAACATATAGGCTTTGGCAAGATAGGCCTGGGCACCCCATTTGTTGATGCGTCCCACCTGACTCTGAGTTGCAGGCAGGTTGGCAACTGCATAAGACAAATCAGCTTCAATCTTGGGCCATACATTGGCATCATTGGTAGCCACATCTACGTCGTTGGGTACACGCCAGTTACCTGCTGTATACGTAACGGACTCATCTACCCAGGGCACATTGCCAAAGATCTTTTTCAATTCCATCATATAAAAAGCACGCAGAAAACGGGCTTCGGCTGATAACTGGATGGTATCCGGGGGGGCAATGTCTTTAGCCAGGCGCATTTCCCTGAGCACTTCATTGGAACGCTGAACACCATCATAACGAGCCTGCCATACACCTTCATTATAACTATTGGTGGATGTTTCAGACCAGGTCATCAGGGACACGATGTCCGGCTGGTCACCCGGGTCAGAACCCTTGTGTGAATCATCAGCACAAACACTTCCAAATACCCAGTTACTACCCGCTGTGGCCCAGGGTCCGGGTGTATTGGGACCGGCACCGCCTTCTCCGTCCAGGAGAGAATAAGCACCAATCAACAAACCGGAAACACCAGCCTTGGTTGCAATAACATCCGGTGTATAACTACCAACGGGTGCTTTTTCCAAAAAGCTCTTATTACAGGCAAAAACCAGCCCCATGACCGCTATGCCGATCGGAATATATATTTTAAAATTCTTTCTTTTCATATGTTTTAATTTAACAGATATTCAATGAGTTAAAAAGTAAGACTGATACCACCGGTGAATGATCTCTGGTTACCCGGATAGGATCCATAGTCAATACCATAAGCTGCTGAGGATCCGCCAATTTCAGGATCAAGACCTGTATAGTTGGTAATCTGAAACAGGTTGGATGCCTGGAAAAATATCCTTAAGTGCTCGACGCCTACACTCTTTAACGAACTTTCCGGGATCGTATATCCGATTATAAAAGAACGCATTTTTAAGAAGGATCCGCTTTCTTTATAGAATGAATTCGGAACCGTGTTGGTGCTGAAAGTGGATGCATTTTCCAGGATCGGTGCTTTTGGATTCAGGTTGCTCGGCGTCCAGGAATTGTACAGCAGGTTGATACTCTTATTTCCCTGGAAGGAAGCCCACATATCTGTCCAGTAGCGTGTATAGTTGACGATATCGTTACCATAAGATCCGTAGAAGATAACAGTTGCATCAAAATTCTTATAGGTAAAATTCGCATTGAGTCCGTAGGTAAACTTCGGATTGGGATTTCCAAAGAAGGTACGGTCAGTCGCATCAATTTTACCGTCACCATTGATATCAGCATATTTGAAACGACCCGGAGCAGCATCCTGCTGGGTGGGTGATTTGGCAACATCTGCTGCATCTTTGAAATAACCAATTACATCGTATCCGTAAAAAGCTCCGATCGGATGACCTACCTGGTTCCTTACAAAATCTCCGATACGGCTGCCACCTGTTGTGAAATAACCCCCGGCATTCGGAATGCTCATGACTTCACTTTTATAGGTTGTGAAGATACCGGTCAGGTTTAATTTCGATACCGGGCTGATGGTTGCATGATAGGTAAGGCTCATGTCAACCCCGTTGTTCTGCACGTCCCCGATATTAACAAAGGGGGCCTGTGCACCACCTGGTTCTGAGCTCGGGTAAGCACCGGAAGTGGCGGCTGCATTGTCCTGGAACAATAACCCGTTGATTTTTTTCTGGTAGTACTCGATGGTGAACTCAATTTTATTTTTCAATAAAACCGCGTCCATACCAACATTTGTTATCACGTCACCTTCCCAGCCGGTATTGGGACTTCCGTATTGTGTTGCATGGAATCCAAGCACTGTGCTATTGCTGGTTCCTGCGATATCATAGTAAGAAGAACCTGCGCCGGCACCATATAATGTAAACTGGTTGGAGGGGGGGGTATTTGCATATGAACCCAGTTTACCCCAGCTGCCCCTGAGTTTCAGGAAGTTCAGCCAGGTGATGTTGCTCATAAAATCTTCCTGTGTCAGAACCCATCCTGCTGAAAACGCGGGGAAATTACCGTAGGTCTGATCAGGTCCGAAAACGGAAGCACCATCACGACGGATCGTTGCAGTGAAGAGGTAGCGGTCGTTATAGGAATAAATACCTTGTGCAAACAGGGAGTATAATGAGGCCTGTCCGACACCACTGCCATTGACCTGTCCTTTCGGATCTCCGTTGCTTAAAGTCCAGAGGTTTTGGTTATCTGAGAAATAATTGATTCTCGTACCGCTCATGCCTCTGTTATATGAATCGATGGCTTCAGAACCGACAAACACTTTTACATTACTCTTTCCAAAAGTATTGGAATAGGTAAGTGTATTGGTCCAGTCCCAGTAGCTACCGTAGCTTGCATTTTCAGCAAAACCATTGGATCCGTTGTTTTCAGCATTTTCATACGTATGATAGGTATAAGCCCAGCTGTAATTATTCTGAACCGTACCACCAATGCTGGTCCGGAAAGTAAAGTGCTTCAGGAAGTCCACTTCACCCCAGGCATTACCCATAATCTGCCAGGTGTTTCCCCGGTTATTAGCGGTTCTGTCCTGGACTGCAACCGGGTTGGGTGAGTTACCTAATTCAGGGCCATTGGAACCGGCCCAGTTACCCTGGCTGTCGTGAACGGGAATGATCGGTTGTTCACGATAATCGTAGTTAATGGTATTTTCACCGAAGTAAGAGATCTGCGGGTTGTTCAGGTAAAATGCATAGAAATTTTCACCTACCCGGATTCCCTTGGTCAGGTTAAATGTCGTATTCATCCTGGCCATATATCTTTTCAGATAGGTATCGATCAGGGTTCCCTGCTGGTCGAAATAACCCAGGGAGAAGTAATACTGGGATTTATCACTGCCGCCGGACATACCTACCGTATGACTTTGAATTGGCGCCTGTTTGAATAATTCGTGGAACCAGTCTGTACCCTGCTTGTTGGCTGCAGTGATCTGGTAGATCGGGCCCTTGCTGTAATCCACATTATATAATGAAGGATCTACTGCGGGACTGCCTGCTGAAGCTCCGCCGGGAGTAATATAATCAGGAAGCACCGGTGTGGCGCCATTGCCATATTGCTGGGAAGAAGGGTATCCGTTGGCGGCAACCTGTCCGGATGTAATATCCGCCTGCCAGAGCGCATTCGCCAACTCCTGTGAGTTCAGGAGGTGGAACGGGTTTCCTGATAAAGGAAGCTGGGTACCATAGTAACCGTCATAGGTCAGCGTAGGTTTTCCGCTTGATTTACCTCTTTTGGTTGTGATGATAACAACACCGTTTGAACCGCGTACACCAAAGATGGAAGCAGAAGCATCTTTCAGCACCTGTACGGATTCGATGTCGTTTGAATTGATATCATGGAAAGGCAGTGGCACCCCGTCCACAATATACAGGGGATCGGTATTACCAAAAGAAGTTACGCCACGAACGAACACGTTGGTCGGTCCGCCGGGTGCACCCGATGTAATTACCGTTACCCCGGCAGCCTGTCCCTGCAACATTTGTTCAGGACTACCTGCCTGGATGTTTTTCATGTCCTTCACATTCACAACATCAACCGCACCGGTCAGATCTTTCTTTTTCTGAGTGGTGTACCCTGTAACGACAACATCATTCAGGGATGTGGTGGATGTGGAAAGGAAAACATCTCCGATGGTGTTTCCCTTTACAGGAACCGTCATGGATTCGTACCCTACAATAGTAATTACCAGATGAGTCACTTTCTGGGAGGATGTAATGGTAAAAGACCCATCAGATCCTGTTAAAGTGGCTGACTTGCCTCCTTTTACCTGTACTGTTGCTCCGACGACCGGTTGCTTGTCCGTGCTGCTTAAAACACGTCCAGTAATCGATGTTTGAGCGAATAGACTTAAGCTGAGGAAAAGAAGGAATGCGGTGTTCAGCCCCGCGAGGAGTTTAAATTTAGTTGGCATAAGCAATTCGTCTTTTGGTTTAACGATGTTAAATTATGACCAAATTTATGATTTCTTTATAGATGACCTAATATTTTTTTAACTTTTAATTGTGTGTTATTATCTACCTGATTGAAACTAAAAACTTATGTGTTAAATGAACATATTCTTTGGGCCCTGCCGGCAGAATATTTACGTCACTGATTCAATTTTATTTACTTTGCGATTATGAACAAAAAATTCCGGTTAGTTTTGATCGTCCTGTTCATCGGGTCGGGACTGTTTTCCTGTGTTAAAAGACAGGGTAAAAAAGAATTGGAGGATAACCTGAAAGCCGCCATGGGCGTGTATCTGAACCACCGCCCGGGAATCGACACCTCACGTGTTCAGTTCACTGTTCTGGAAGTAGTGTATTACGATGATAAAAAAGATTATATCTGTGATTTCAAAGTGCATATGAAAGAGAAAACACCTGATCAGATCAAGGATACCACCGGAACCATGCGTGCACGGATTTCAAGAGATTTCAAAGACGTTACCAGGAGTTACTGATTCTAAAATAATTCGGGTATTGGCGGAGATGTTAAAATAATAGCAATTTCCGGGTTGTCTCCGCCGGCATGCTTTTTATCTTTGGGTATGCAGGATTACCAAAGAATCGAACAGGCCATCCGCTTTATCCGCGAAAATTTCCGGGAACAGCCGGACCTGGACGAAGTGGCCCGCCAGATCCATCTCAGCCCCTTCCATTTTCAACGCCTGTTCAGGGAATGGGCCGGCGTGAGTCCTAAAAAATTCCTCCAGTTCACGAGCATTGAATTCGCCAAAAAGCTCCTCCATGCGCAGGAAACCCTGGCAGCCGTCAGCTTTGAGACCGGTTTATCCGGCACCAGCCGCCTCCACGACTTATTTATTCAGATAGAAGGCATGACCCCCGGCGAATACCGGCAGGGTGGTAAAAATCTGCACATATATTATAGTCACACGGAAACCCTTTTCGGGAACATCCTGATTGCCTCTACCGAAAAAGGTATCTGCCACATTTCTTTCGTGCAGGACAAGCCGGAGCCGGAAGCTGTCCGCAGCCGGTTCCCCGCAGCAGTACTGGAACAAAAAACCGATCGGCACCAGCAACAGGCCCTGAAATTGTTCCGGGACGACTGGTCGGACCTCGACCGGGTCAAGTTGCATTTAAAGGGCACCCCCTTTCAGATCAAGGTTTGGAATGCCCTCCTGCAGATACCCATGGGTTCCCTGAAATCCTATCTCGCGATCGCGAAGCAGACAGGGGATGCCCGCGCATCCAGGGCCGTCGGCACAGCCGTCGGGTCGAATCCCGTCGCTTACCTGATCCCCTGCCACCGGGTCATCACCTCTTCAGGGAACCTGGGCGGGTATCATTGGGGTATCGACCGGAAATCAGCGATCATCGGATGGGAGGCGGCGCGGCAGCATGTGGTTGACGATTGGGAGTGATGAGTTATGAGTGATGAATTATGAATTATGAGTTAGGCGTTAGGCGTTCAGCGGCTTAAGGCAGACCGGGAGAATTTTTACCCGTAATTTTGCAATGCCGTATAACGACCGGAATATTAATGATAAAGCCTAAAAAAAATTAGCACATCCCTTATGAAAAAGATCTCATTCCGCCTTTCAGATTTCCAGCCGGCCCGTCTCCTGCCTGGCCTGATCCTGCTGTGCACCCTGGCGACAGCCTGCAATCAAAAACCATCTGCCGGAATCCACCCGGCTGCAACAACCCAAACCGACTCGGCAAAACACCGGTACACCCCGGAAATGGTGGACAATAAAAAAGATCCTTCCTGCGGCATGCCTGTTACAGCCGGCATCATGGACACAGTACATTATAAAGGAAAAGTGTATGGCTTTTGCTCGGATGAATGCAAACAGCTGTTCTTAAAAGATCCCGGGACGCTTGCAAAGAATGCGGAAATGAAATAGGTTTCGGGCGGAACGCTGAACTCCTAACGCTGAACGCCTAACTCATCACTCATAATTCATAACTCATAACTCAAAACTCATAACCATCAACTCTTCCCATGTTTCAGCACCTTCGCTTCCACATAGAAAATCGTTTCTTCCGCAATATTTTTCGACTGGTCGCCCACCCGTTCCAGCCTTCTGATAATGGATAAATTGATCAGGGCCTGGTAACAGTCGTCCGGATGTTCTTCCAGGTACCTGACCGTAGCAGCCGGGGCATCAATATTGATTTTGTCCAGGAACTCATCTTTCTGGAAAACACTTCTCGCCAGGCCGGTATCCTCTTTTTCAAAAGCATGAAGCGTGTCTTCCAGTATATTGATGGCTTCATCATACATGGTAACGGTATCCGTAATTTTCAGAAGTTCGGGATTGAAGGGCTTATCGGCGCTCAGTATGTATTTGGCCACACCCTCCGCGATGTCCCCGATACGCTCGAGGTTGGAATTGATTTTTAAAACGGCCAGCACAAACCGAAGATCCACGGCCACCGGTGTGAGCAGGGCAAAGATATTTTCACAGTCCCGGTCAATTTTCAATTCCGATCCGTTCACCCGTTTTTCCCGCGATACCACTTCACGCGCCAGGTCCTTATCAAAGTTAACCATCGCGATATTCGACTTGACCAGCTGCGAATGCACCAGGCTCCACATATTGATCACTTCCTTTTTCAGCTCATTCAGTTCAATTGCTAATTGTGACATAATACCTTGATTAAATATTCTGACTTAACTAAATCTTCCGGTAATATAATTCTGCGTCCGTTTGTCCTGCGGGTTGGTAAACATAAGCTTGGTATCGTCAAACTCTACCAGTTCACCCAGATAAAAAAAAGCCGTCTTATCACTTACCCGGGCCGCCTGCTGCATATTATGGGTAACGATCACCAGGGTATAGGTTTTTTTCAGATCATGCAGCAATTCTTCGATGCTCGAAGTGGATATCGGATCCAGTGCCGAAGTGGGTTCATCAAGTAATAATACTTCCGGCTCCATGGCGATGGCACGGGCGATACATAATCGCTGCTGCTGTCCGCCGGAAAGGAAGGTTCCTTTTTTATATAAAGAATCTTTGACTTCTTTCCAGAGTGCCGCTTTTGACAGCGACTCTTCCACTTTCTGGTCTCTCTCAGCCTTGGGAAGTTTCAGGCCGTTCAGTTTATAACCGGCAATCACGTTATCGTAAATGCTGAGGTTCGGGAACGGATTCGGCCTTTGAAATACCATCCCGATTTTAAGCCGCACGAAGATGGGATGCATTTCATACACGTTCTCATTGTTCAGGATCATTTCCCCGTTGCAGGTTGCACCAGGGATCAGCTCATGCATCCGGTTGATACAGCGCAGGTAGGTTGTTTTGCCGCAACCGGAGGGCCCCATCACCGCAACGATATTGTTTTTTGGAATATCCATGTTGACATTCTTCACCACGTGGTTGGTTCCGAAATAAGCATTGAAATTCCGGCTTTTTATAATTGTACGTTCCATCTTCTGGTTGTCAGCTTAGTAATAATATTTAATAGCAATACCGTAAATAATAAAATCAGCGCGGCACCCCAGGCCATATTGTGCCAGTCGTCATACGGACTGGTGGCGTAATTAAAAATCATCAGCGGCAGGCTCTGCATGGGTTTGGCCAGGTTAATATTGAGGTAAGGATTCCCGAATGCAGTAAATAACAGGGGGGCTGTTTCCCCGGCAATACGTGCAATGGATAACATGATACCCGACAGGATACCGCTGATACCACAGGGCACGATCACCTTCAGGATCACCCGGTGATAAGGAAGGCCGAGCGCAAGCCCGGCTTCTTTTAGGGAGAAAGGGATCATTTTCAGGGTCTCTTCCGTTGACCGGATCAGGATGGGCAGCATCATAATAGCCAGGGCAACACTTCCTGAAAATGCTGAAAACGTGCCGACGGGTTTTACGATCCAGAAATATACCACGATGCCGATCACGATGGAAGGAACACCCTGTAAGACATCTACTGACAAACGGCTCCAGTAAGAAAGGCGGCCGGTTTTATTTTCGCTTAAATAGATACCGCACATGATGCCGAGTGGAACAGCCAACACGGATGCGGTCAGCACAATCAACGCAGACCCGATCAGGGCATTTGCAATACCACCGCCGGTTTCTCCCACAGGTTTCGGAATCTTCGTCAGGAAGGTCCAGTTGATTTTTGTAATGCCTTCCCTGAATATATACAGGATAATCAGCAGGAGTGGCACCGTGATCAGAAATGCAAAGAATACGATCAGTGCCTGCACACCCTTGCTTTTTCCCACCCGGTATTTTACGTTTACGTTCATAATCTATTCGGTTGTAAACTTCTTGATGATACGTTTCCCGGCCATATTGATAACCACCGTTACAAGAAATAAAACCAGTCCCAGCTCAATCAGGGCAGATAAATAGACTGTATGATCTGCCTCCGTAAATTCATTGGCAATCACACTGGCCATGGTATTGCCCGGAGCAAAAATACTGGTGGGGATCATACTGGTATTCCCGATCACCATGGTAACCGCCATGGTTTCTCCCAGGGCCCTTCCCAGCGAAAGCAGGATGCCGGCAAACAATCCGGATTTAGTATAGGGCAGGATTACATTTTTAATCACTTCATAGCGGGTTGCACCTAATGAATAAGCTGCTTCTTTTAAAGGAGACGGCACCAGGCGGATCATTTCCCGGCCGAGGGAGGCCGCATACGGAATAATCATGATGGCCAGGATCAGGGAAGCTGTAAAAATGCCGATGCCATAGGGCAGAACACCCAGCTTGATTTCCAGCGTTCGTACCAGGGGAACGAGCACCAGCAGGCCCCAGAAACCGTAGATCACCGAAGGCACTGCTGCGATCAGCTCCACGGTATTCTTTAAAAAACTGGAAAGCCATCCTTTGGGATTGTATTCACCCAGGTAAATCGCAATGGCAAAAGAAAAAGGAATGGAAATAATCAGTGCCAGGAAGGAGGTGAGCAGGGTACCCAGTAAAAAAGGGGCAGCGCCATACACATTATTGACCGGATCCCAGGTGGTTCCCCAGAGGTATCTGGCTCCCAGGTGCCTGATGGACGGGATGGATTCGACGATGAGCGTAAACAGAATGCCCAGCACCAGGACGATCATCCCTGCCCCGATACCGACCAGCGTACGTTTAAAAAGGGATTCCGCTCTAATTTGTCCGTAGGAATTCTTTGTCTTTCTTTTTCGCTTCGTTTCATCCATAATCTGAATAAAATAACTTACCCGCAAAACTGAATTTGCGGGCAAGTTAAAACGATTTTACCCTAGTTGTATTAACTAATTATCATTATAAAATTGCTTTACCGTCATATGTCGCAGATTTCAAAATCTTCTCTGCCACTTTTAATGCTTCATCCGATAACGGAGCATAATTCAGCGGTGTTGCAAAAGCCTGCCCTTCGTGAATATTCCACCATAATAATTTCAGCAGCCGGGTAGCCTGTTCCAGGGAACGGCCTTTATAATTCTGCTCCTTGTAAATGATCACCCAGGTAAAACCGCTGATCGGATAGCCATCCGGCGCATCCGTGTCTGTCAGGAATATTTTTGAATCCTCGGGCAGGGTCACATTTCCGGCCGCAGTTACGGATGCAATGGAAGGCAGGATGAAATTACCTTTTTTGTTTCTGATTTTTGCATAGTCCATTTTATTCTGCAGGGCATAGATCAGTTCCACATACCCGATCGCACCGGGGGTTTGCTTTACCAGCCCGGACACACCTTCATTTCCCTTCCCGCCCAGACCTGCAGGCCAGTTTACGGCACCGCCGCTTCCAACTTTTGTTTTCCAGTCAGCACTTACCTTGGATAAATAGTTGGTGAAGATGGCAGTTGTACCGCTTCCGTCTGAACGGTGGGCTACCAGGATCGGTAAGGCAGGAATGGCGACCCCTTTATTGATTGAAGCAATCCGTGCATCGTTCCATATTTTAATTTTTCCCAGGAAGATATCTGCAATGACATCCGGGGTCAGGTTAATATTATTATTATTGCCAGGCAGGTTATAGGTTAACACTACGGCACCGGAAGCCTGGGTGATATGCAGCACCGGGGCGCCGATTTTGGCAGTCTGCTCTTCGTTTAGCGGGCCATCCGATGCACCAAAGTCAACCGTTTTATTGGTCAGCTGTAAGATGCCGCCACCCGAACCGATACTCTGGTAGTTTACCTGTATGCCGGTCTTCGCATTGTAATCCGAAAACATTTTAGAGAACAAAGGATAAATGAAAGTACTTCCGGCGCCGAGAATTGTTTTGTCATCCCGGGTGGTGGCAGAATCACCTGCAGCGGCTTTATCCTGCGTTTTGGTGTCATTTGTGTTACAGCCGGCGATTGCAACAAGCGCTAAAGCAGCGGCAGCAAAACTTTGTTTAAAGGTCTTTATTAAGATACCCATGATTGTTTATTTTATGAATAATTAAAAAAAAATTAAAATCCTCCATTGTCATAATTCTTGCCAAAAGCAAAGAAGAAAGTAAGTCTGAAAACCAAATCATGATTTTTATTGGAAGCCACCTGGGATGCATAACTATTATACCAGATATTCGGCATAAAGTGGACCCGGTCTGTCGGTTTAAAATCCAAACCGGCAGTAAAAAATTGTTGCTTATAGGTTTCGTCCCCGGTCGTTACGTAGGTAACGGTTGGATTAGCAGCCTGATTATTATAGGTCGTATGAAAGGAATTGTCGTTATAGTTACCGGTATTGTCGGTGTATTTGACGAAAGCGCTATTAATCTTGTTATTTGGATTGAACGCATCATACCGGATAAAAAATCTGAGTTTGTTCTTTATAATATCGCCGTGAATGTACATAGAAATACCGGTAGCGGCATTCGTTAATGTATCAATGCCCCCCCCGCCTATTGCGGCAAAATCGTCGTTTTTCAGTGTATTTACAAAACCTTCCACACCAA
>DHWT01000160.1 GCA_002413325.1 Chitinophagaceae bacterium UBA5175
ATTCATAATTCATAATTCATAACTCTCATACCGCCACTATTTCTTCTTCCTGTTTTTCTCCGACTGCTGCCTGAGCAATTCCTCATCCACTCCGCCGGCATCATTTAAAATCTTTTTCTCTTGTGGAAACTGCCCGTCCTGCAGGCCGGNNAAAAAGAAGGAAAAAAACGCATGCGCCAGGTGGGCAATGTGGAAATTCCACAGGAAGCGTTTCTTGCCGTCTTAAAGCTGGATGAATAAGTATGTAGGGGAGGGGAGTTTGCGAGCGAATATTTTTAAAGTTTCAGCTGTTTCCAAACACATAACTCATAACCCATAACTCATAACTCACACAACCGCCCACTATTTCTTTTTCCTGTTTTTCTCCGACTGCTGTCTGAGCGATTCCTCATCCACACCGCCGGCATCATTTAAAATTTTTTTCTCCTGGGGAAACTGCCCGTCCTGCAGGCCGGCATTAAACACTTTGGGTACGTGAAGCCATTGTCCGTTCTGCCAGCTGAATCCTTCATAATCGCCATCCGGAACATAGGTTTCCTTGCGTTTGGGTTCATCCGTTTCCGAAATCAGGTGGTCGTACACGATCATATTCATGGAAGAATCGTAGTTGAATGTTGTACTGGCCTCTTTTTTATATTCTAAATAAAACCGGACGATCTCTTTTTTGGATGCGTTGGCTGAATCATTTTTAAATGAGAAATAAGGTCCGCCAAATACCGGCTGGCCATCGCCGTTAAAGGTCAGGACATCCATCCATTTTTTATTACTGTTGATCGTGAAATCATCAAATCCCAAAAGGGTGTATATATTTTTCCCGTGGGCGTTTTTCTGAATGATCCGGTAGTATATCGCTCCGATCCAGTTATTGGCGCCGCGAACTGAATCTTCGGGTTTTTTGGTGAACATGGATACGTCATGCAGCGGGAACAGCTTTAATGATCCGTCTGCCGTCCGCATTTGGATCGCTCCCCGCTGGAGGAAAACATAGACATCCTTTTTAATCTGCCAGGTGAAAATGCGGAAACTGCTGTCCGGAGCATACAACCTGGAAATGGTCTGAAGGGAATCAAAAGGAAAATAAAACGAGTTAGGAATTTTCAGGGACCTGACCAGCATGCGGATAAAATTACTATCGGCCCGGAAACGCTGGTCCGGCTCCGGCGCATTTACGATATCAAAGGCAAAATGCATCATGGAATCCTGTTTTTTCACCAGTTCCGTATGGTCATTCTCCGCAATATGTTTATGTGAAACTGTCTGGCCGTAACCGGAGATGGAAACCAGGAAGGCTGTTGCCAGAAAGAACAGATAATATTTTTTCAGGGCCATGGATACATTTTAAAAATCCGGTCACAATTTACAAGGAAGATCAGCAACTCCCGGAAATCGTCCCGTTTCTATCAAAATTTTATGATTTCCTGAGTGCGGTTGCAAAATCATCGAGGTCGTCAAAGTGGAGGTCGATGGCTTCATGCGGCAAATCCAGATCCGGGCTGGTCGTCCGGAGAAATATGGTTTTCATACCTGCATTTTTGCCAAAAAGCATGTCGCTGACATTATTCCCCACCATCAGGGATTTTTTCAGGTCGACTCCCGGAAAATCCCGGGCTGCCTGGAAAGCCATACCGGGATTGGGCTTCCGGCAGGGACTGGAAGTTTCCGCATCCACGCAAAAATAAATACGGTCAATTTTTCCGCCTTTTTCGCCGATCGCCAGCTGCATTTGGTGATGAATATCCTCCAGGTCAGCCAGGGTCATGAGCCCCCTGGTAATACCGCGCTGGTTGGTAGCCAGGAACAGATACTGAAAGCGTTTATTAAAATAAGCAATATTTTCGGCAGCCCGCGGGTAAAAAACAAATTCCTGCCAGTTACGCACATAAGTGCCCGGGATTTCATGATTAATCACCCCGTCCCGGTCGAGGAAAATTGTCCAGCTATAATCAATATCTGACAGATCAAACGCCATGTGCTTATGATATTATCTTTTAGGAATCCGGCGCGCATCAGGAGACCCCCGGGCTTTGGCCTCAGGCCTCTGATTTTTAAAACAGATGCTGAATCAGTTCGGACTGGGCACGCTGATAATCTTCCGGAATACCGATATCAATAAAATAAGCATCGGACACCATGCCCAGAATCTGACCGTTCTTATATTCCTTTTCAAGATAATCCTTCTCAAAGGAAAAAACTTCCCGGAAGGGTTTCTGAAGAAAAGGCGCTATAGAAAGCGCATATACGCCGCCGTTGATCAGGCCGGCTGTCTGGTATTTCTTTTCACTGAACCCGGTTATCACCTGTTTGTGAATTTCCACGGCACCATAGCGGTCAAAAAAATTCATAGGTTTTAAAGCCATGGTACAGGCAGCTTTTTGTAACTCATGAATAATCGACAGATTCAAAAAGGAAATGCCAAAAAATGTATCGGCATTTAATACGATGGCATTTTCCCCCGAAACATCTTTGCAGGCTTTATAGATGGCACCTCCCGTGCCGAGCGGCTGGTCTTCCACAGAAAAAACATAAGTTCCTTCCGGCAGGTATTCCCTCACAAAAGCTTCTATCCGTTCCGTTTTATATCCCAGGGCAAAAATGAATTTTTCAATACCCTGTTGTTTTGCATAATCCAGCAGGTAAGCCAGAAAGGGTCTGCCCGCCACGGGCGCCAGGCTTTTGGGAAGATCTGCTACCACTGATTGCAAACGTGTTCCGAGACCGCCAGCCAGAACGATTGCCTCGTTAATCATATCATTCAGGATTTAAAATATTCTTTCTCGACCAGTTCACATACGATGTGACCGAGTAATATATGGGATTCCTGGATCCTGGGGGTATCAGTGGAAGGAACATTGAAGAGATAGTCGGAAAGGGGTTTCATCTTACCGCCGCTTTCTCCTGTAAATCCCACCGTAATCACTTTTTGATTCCGGGCAGCTTCAAACGCTTTTACAATATTTCCTGAATTGCCGGAAGTGGATAAACCGACCAGCACATCCCCCGGATGGGAGATACCCCGGATCAATCGGGCATAAATTTCATCATAACTATAATCGTTGGCAACCGCCGTGATATAGGAAGTATTACAATGAAGGGCTTCTGCAGGCAGCGCATGGCGGTCGGTATAAAAGCGTCCGGAGAATTCAGCCGCGAGATGCTGCGCATCGGCAGCGCTGCCACCATTCCCGGCAAAATATACGCGTTTACCGTCTTTGAAAGCCTTCACGATGGTTTCCACCACCCGGCTGGTGGTTTCCAGCATCAATGAATCTTCTAAAATATTTTGTTTGACGGAAATGGATGCGCTGATAATTTTTTTGATATGATAGATCATACAATGTATTTAGATGGTCCACGTGGTCAGACCATGATCCACAAACTGATAAGATTTACAATGTCCTCCAAATTCACTGAGCCGGGCCATAACGGCGAATTTGGTATTTCCAGGGCAATAGAAAACCATGAACCCGCCACCTCCGGCGCCGGATATTTTGCCGCCGGTGGCCCCGGCCGATTTGGCGGCCATATAAATTTCTTCCATACGGTCGTTGGAAATACCTTCTGCCATGCGCCTTTTTTGCTGGAACCCGAAATCCAGGATCTCGCCGATCTCATGCAGCCGGCCCTTGAGCAGCGCTTCTTTCATGCGTTGTGACTGTTGCTTCAACTGGTGCATCGCTTCAATGGAGGCGCTTTTTTTATCCAGTACATTCTGGCTCTGCCTGGTTATGATTTTGGCAGACTCCCGGCTGGTGGCTGTATAGTAGAGCAGGAGATTATTCTCCAGTT
>DHWT01000025.1:0-12750 GCA_002413325.1 Chitinophagaceae bacterium UBA5175
CTCGCGTGAACCGCGTCTTTGGTGAAAAACCAGGTGGCCTTATCGTTGATTACATCGGTATCGCGAGTGAGCTTAAGAAAGCACTGGCGGTATATACCAACAGTGGAGGTAAGGGTAAAGTCGCCAACGACATCAATGAAGCGGTCCACATTATGCTCACGAAACTGGAGGTTGTGCAGCAGCTTATGAACGGGTATAACTACCTGGAATATTTCACCGCGCCGCTCAGGGACAAGATCAGCATCATACTGACATCTGTGGATCACATATTTTCCCTTGACAACGGCTCTGAAAGATTCTTACGGGAAGTCACCGGTCTCTCACAGTCTTACGCGCTGGCGAAATCCACACCAGAAGCAAAAGCCATCACAGAGGAGGTTGCTTTTTTCCAGGCAGTGAAAGCGCGTGTTGTGAAAGCTTTGGGACCTGTGTCGACAAGTTCCGATGAAAACAAACCGGACGTGGGTGAAGTGATTAAACAACTCGTCAACCGAGCCATCGTTTCTGATGGTGTGGTGGACATCCTGGACGAAGTGGGCTTGAAAAAACCGAACCTGACGATACTTTCCGATGAGTTCCTGGAAGAGGTAAAAAAGATGAAGCAGAAGAACCTGGCAGCAGAACTTTTAAAAAAACTGCTCCGGGATGAGATCAATGTTCGTTACAAACGTAACATCGTTGAATCCCACAAGTTTTCAGAGATGCTGCAAGACTCTTTTAACCGATATCAGAACAGGTTCATCTCGCTGATCGAACTCCTGGAAGAGCTGATGAAAATTGCAAAGGACGTGCGTACCTCCCAGGATAAGGGTAAGAAACTTAACCTTACCGAAGATGAACTGGCGTTTTATGATGCCTTGGCCGCAAACGACAGCGCGGTAGAAGTGCTGGGAGACGAAAGCCTACGAACCATGGCCAAGATCCTCGTTGTCAAAGTACGTTCAAACACATCCATCGACTGGACCATAAGAGAAAATGCTCAAGCGAAGATTCGGGTTATCGTAAAACGTGTACTCAAAGAATATGGGTATCCACCGGATAAAAGACATGCGGCTATTGAAACCGTTCTGGAACAAGCCAAACTATTCGCAGGTGAGTGGGCGACTGAGTAACTGGATGTACGATACCTAATCAGATTTGTACTGAGCTGTTAAAACAGCATCCATAAGTGACCAGTCTCTGTCTACTCTCCGTTCAACTTTAGCGTAGTCCAGCCCCAACAAATCCGTAAGCAATCTCAAAGGAAACTCTTTCCCATTGAACATAACGAGTTTGGGCTTCTCATATACTACTACCGGCGGAACATTTCTCTTACAACCACAGGACTTTACCCGGCCCAGTTTCAAAGCACTTTGCACACATCTGAATAGTTTCCCACAGTGACAGCGAACCTCAACCTGTTTGTGTTTCTGTAAAGTTCCTTTGTATTCATAGATACGCGGTTCAACTTCCCAGAGAACAGTAAGCGTTTTTTCGGTGTTCATAGGTTTTGAGAGGGTGGATTGAGGATTGCGAGAAGTCTTCGGCGGCTACTATTAAGATAGTACAAACTGTGGATAATGCCAAAAAAGTTAGCGCTTTTTTGCCAGATCTTTATAGGTGAGTCGACAAGACTTATATGCGTACTACCCTTACTGGTAAATGGTTCTGTAAACTTTAAAAGTTTGTAGATCTCTCACAACCAAAAAAAGATTTCTCTTAAGTTCTACAATTACCAGAAATTTTAGTATCTTAGTAGTAACCAGTAGTTCTCGCTACTGACATACCTGAAGTAACACACTCAAAGGCTAAACTGAAAAGATCTCACTGAAAAAAACTCGCTGAAGAAAAACACTAAGGAACTCGCCGACGAACAAAGCCACATCTAAGCAACGATCCCACCGAAGTCTAAGTCACAACAACACTACACATTCGTTCTTTTTTTACTGTCGGGTCTTTAGACCAGTCATCTGAGACTGGGCAAGTTTCCATCCCTGGGGTCTTACATCAACCCTCAAAGAAACACGTTCACGATCTGGGAACTCATCTCTGTGGCTGTCTAACAATAACACGTTACCACAGAGCGTGAGGTACGGACACGGTACTCACATCGTCCTGCACTGAGCCAATTAAAAAACTCTCAACAGGCACCTCCACAAAGTAATACCTTACTTGTACCGTCATCAGGACTTACTAAGGGGTCACGATCTTCACGATCAGACTTCAACAGCGTCCGAGATCTCCCTAATAAAGCAGCGCCGTTATACTCCACCGGGTATTATTGTTCTGGAGTGTTATGAAACAAGCGGAAGACGAGGGGAAGGGAAGTCAGATCGGAACAGCGTGTGGTATGTAAGAAAGATAGCCACACGACCTCTTCACAACATCATTCAAGACACAAGCGAAAAAGTTATCGGGTCTCAAAGCCTGGATCTCTCTTCAAGCTCAGTAGGTTTGACTGGTGTACCTGTGGAGGGGAAAAGATTCCTGAGTCCCGACGTGAAAACTTAACTCACTGATTCTCATTAGGAGTTTAAGGTGTTAGCGGTTTGGTGTCTATCTTCAGACTACTGTTCCGGGCTGTCGGCACCACTTCGATCCAGTCGATCATAGACTTACCGATGGTTTTATATGCTTTCTGAGTGACCAGCGAACGTACATGGTAAGCGTCATATGAAGGATGCCAACGGATGCCCTGTTTAGGTTTACCGATCTTGAGATGGATCGTGATGAGGT
Source organism: Chitinophagaceae bacterium UBA5175 (assembly GCA_002413325.1). Classification (GTDB taxonomy): domain Bacteria; phylum Bacteroidota; class Bacteroidia; order Chitinophagales; family Chitinophagaceae; genus Puia. The sequence goes on from DHWT01000025.1 coordinate 2,716, forward strand.
AGTCGGGCACGATTACTATTATTTTTAGCAAAAGTAAGGAAAGCTCAGAAATAGTTTGTAGGTTAGAAGTAACCCCTCACCCACATGAAAACATCATATAAGACATCAGACAAGAAAAAGAAAGCTACAGGAGATTGTACGACATGGACAGGCCGGTTTGCTCTAAAGAACGTTGGGATGAACGTATCCGAGATCCTCACCCCGTTCAAAGAAGCGTTCGTTGGTACACCTAAAGTTGTACACGCTGCTTTCAAAGGCGTTGACGAAATCACAGCCGGTCATGCGTTCTTACAAGATGACGAGTTCGTTTATGAGAAGAAAGCAAACGTAGAAGATTATAGTATCTTCAATCGCAAAGAGTACTACACCCACGGTGTGATGTTCAACTTATACGGAACTCCAACTCGTATGAAGATCGTGGATCATGTTGAACACGCATTTGACGAATTGGTAGACCTCATGGTCGGTGACGGTGGACGCTATGGTTTATATGGTGTCACGACAGACATATAAGGTCAATCTTGTTTCCACCAAGGTTCTTTCTCCAGAGCTTCTCCAATTGCTTGTACGTAGCTGTGCTCCCACACGATCTCCTTGGGTAAGACAGCCTGCATCCAAACTATCTTGTCATTAACCGATCGCAAAGTTGCTGGTGTGATTACAAGAGTTCTCTTTGGCAGATTTATTCTGTAATGATGCGATTCGTCCTCCAAGAAGTGTTCAACGGTACCCTCGCTTCTATAGTCTTCATATATCAACGTAAAGGGTTTTGCTGGGTCGAAAACAGTAGCAATCTTCACTCTAGCTACGGTAAAAACACCGTTCTCTTCGAGGTTTTTTTCTCTTGAGCTGCCCATCGTATAAAGAAGGAACTGGACGCAAGTTGTAATGTGGATCATACACTCCACCCCTTCCAATTTTGCGTCTATCCCCACAGCTCGATCTATGGTAGTTAAAAACAGCTCAACCTTTTTTTGTTGGAGGTCAATCTCCATAGCGTGGAAGATGTGTTTACTGCTCAAGTGAACAAATCCGGAAGTCGCTTCATATACTGGTTTCATCCACGGTTCATCCTTTTCAGCTTGTTGAAGCAAATACCAGTCTTTAAGTTTCGTACCTGCTCTGTCCTCCAGCCTATCCATCCGTTCACCCTTTAAGATCTTCAAAGCGAAATCTTGAGCTTTGTCAACCAACCAAATCGCATTCAACCGAAGATAATTGTCAAGGTGAGGACGCACAAGGTGAGCAGCCGCGATGAAGTTCTGAGACTTTAGGAGTGTTGCAAATCCGTAGATCAGTGACATAGCTCGTTTTGCAACACCGATACCGAGCATATCCAGGGGCATGATGTTCGTTCCACGGACAGCCAAACGCAGTGCGTACTCTCGGAGCCTATGCTCCATCTGTTCCAGGAAAATAATCCGTTCATTGAGATGATCCTCCGTATGTATCATGCGTCCGGGTTTAGTGTTTACATGAAGGTATATAATACAAAAAAGTGTGAGGAAGAGTGTTTACGAAAAAAGTGTCCTTTCATAGGTTTCCTCACCAAAAAACAATCTAAAGGTCCCTCATAGTAATAGATAGCTATACTCTCGCGGTTCCTTCAGTGCGGGTAGATTTTATTCAACCTCTCGTCGATTTCGAAGGGTTTTTGGTGGTGGATGTCCATCCATCCAATCCGACCTTGGAACTCTGCTTTATTCAGGATGAGCTCCCGGTACTTGTTGACGAATCCTCCTTTAACCCAGATTTCGACAGTGTGGTCTGGCCCAAATTCGTTACGGACCATGTCCACATAAAACAAATCGGTCCCCACCTTTGCTTTTACGAAAGGAAAGCTTACCTGCTCATGCTCTCTGGGAATACATGTGACAGAAATATCCAAACCCGCAAAGCTGTCGAAGTTTTTGAAGTACATCGAAACCTTTATCCCATCCTTTTGAAAGAGTTCAGGGGACGTTTCGTTAAGCTCGAAAATATCGTCGTAGATCTGAGCAACCCACAGTTTTATATTTCGTGACGATGCTTTGGAATCTTTTGCAAGTTTAACGACAGTAATCTTGTCCGGACCTTTGGGAAACATCTCACGAGTGATCAACCAGTCCAAAAAATCACGGTAGGGTTTATCGCCTGCCACCTGTCTCAAGTTCCGGCACCATTCTATCGCTCTGGATAAACAGTGAAATATTTCTTGGGTAGTCGGTATGTGGACGATGGGATCACGTTTCTTGTATTTCATGGTTGAAAGGATTGGGTGAGTGCTGCACCCCAAAACTACTTAACACGCCAGGTCATCAAACATCTACAACGAAAAATCTTAAGTGTCCAAACTGTCCCAGTCCTCACCAATAACCCAACGTAAAGCCGAGAGCTTACCGTTGAGCATTCCCCACTCAAAGTCGTCCCACAGTAAGTTTTCCTTACTGAATCTCCTCTCTACCGCCTTGGCAGACTTTCTCGCACCTTCCCAGATATCCTTTCGGATCGTTTTAGGGTCACCCTTATATTCTGATTCAGGAAGGATTTTTATCACTCCCGTTTCAACATCGTATAACCGGTTCTGATGTCGGTTATACCAGATCTTTAGTTCTAACTCCTCTTCAGCATTGTATATCTCTCTGAGGGTGCGAGGGACGAACTCAAACTCCGCGTCCATCATGAGATCTGTCACCATTTCTGGTTTGATTCGACGAAGTGTTTCACCTAAGTTGATTGAGTAAAGTGATTTAATCCGTGAAAACATGTTCGCGATTTCAGGGTGTGGTAGCCTGTGGTCAGTTGGATCACCAAAATCATGTTTGTTATGGGTGACAAACGCAAACCTGTCACCTGGTTTTGCGCATTGTGCGACGTACTCGCGATAGGTCTCGATTATGAGAGCATCGCTCATACTGTTCTTTCCCTTGTGAAAGGGAGCTTGCTTTGCAATACCGCGTTGACCCGCACCGATAATCGCAGACTGTGAAGTAGGTATCGTGGCTACTTTAGTAAAGATGTCGCCTATCAGAGTCATCGCTTGCAAAGCCTTATCACCAAGTCTTGTGATCTTTAATCCAGCATCACTTAACTGTCTGTATACGATGCTTTTCTTCTTTGGATCTCCGACGAGGTTTATGGCGTCACTCGCTCGTTTAAGAGCTGCTGACATGCTCTTGATTCCATCCTCGGCAACACGAGCTTTGTTTTTGTTGAACTCGTCCACAACTGTTTGAGGAAGTATCAGCGTTATCTCCTTCTTATCAATGAGAATAGCCAAGACAGATAACAAGGATTCTTGCTTGTGATCTTTAGCGAGATCCAACCATACAGACGTGTCGACAAGTACATGGAGCATAGAAATATGGTTTGAGATACTAAGGTAAGTTTTCCAACTTTTCTAAATCTTTATCGAGCGCCCGGACGAGTTCACCAGGTAGAATTACTACCCCCAGGGTTAGTCCAAATTACAAGTACCCCCGGTACGTTTTTTCACTTCTTCGGAAGCTGGATATTCTGGGTTAGAAGTTGTCATCGGGATCTCCACTCAACTACCCCTACTCCGTCCTGGCTGGGTTCATCCCCCGGATATCAGTCGGATGAATCCTTAAACCTTTATTATTTAACACACTTAAAAAGTTTATCAAAATGCTTACGGTAACAAGTTACAAAGTTCGAGTTTCCAAGGAAGGAAAAGAATACCTGACCCTTGAAATTCAGGGAGGACTGGAAATGATCCAATCCCAGGTCACTGGTCGCTTCTACATGACCGTTAGGAAGAGTTCTATGACCGCAACCTTTGGAGAAGAAGTTGCGAAGTTGTTCGTTGGTACTCAGATCCCTGGGAAGATCGTGCGCACAGAATGCGATCCTTACGAATATACCATCCAGAATACGGGTGAAGTGGTGACGCTGACGCATCGCTGGTCATACCAACCGGAAGGTGCTGCTGTTCCGCAGATGCAACCGAGCTTTTAAGCCTTATCCTTTCAGTCAACGGTCCCGGTCATGTCGAAGTGACCGGGACCTTTTTATTCACTCACTAAACCAAAAAAGTTTATGAAATTACAACAGGCGTCCCGTCAGCAGACACGAATCAAACTTGGTATATCCGGTCCGAGTGGTTCCGGAAAAACAATCGGTTCGCTACAGATAGCTTATGGTCTAAGCTCCGGGAACTGGTCAAAAATCGGTGTGATCGACACGGAAAACGGGAGCTCAAATCTGTATGATCATCTCGGACCGTTCAGTGTTTTGAGATTGTCAGCACCGTTTTCTACCGAACGATATATTGAAGCGATTCACATATGTGAAGCAGCCGGTATGGATGTGATCATCGTGGATTCTCTTTCTCAAAGTTGGGAAGGACCTGGAGGTATTTTGGATCTACATAACTCAATGGCAGGAAATTCTTTTACAAACTGGGGAAAGCTGACTCCAAAGTATAACGCGTTGCTTCAGACAATTCTTCAAAGCAGCTGTCACTGTATCATCACGATGCGTTCAAAGCAAGAATACGTATTGAATGATAAGAATGGTAACGGAAGGCTTACGCCGGAGAAGGTGGGTCTGCGTCCAGTAACCCGCGAAGGCATAGACTATGAAATGAGTTTAATGTTTGAAATCGACATCAAGCATAACGTAACCGCTACGAAGGATAGAACATCGCTGTTCAGTGGGAAACCAGAATTTAAGCTGACACCGATAATTGGACAAAAGCTAAACGACTGGTGCAACCAAGGGATAGCGACGAATCCCAAAGAGGAGCTCATCGAAAAGATAAACAACGCAGTGACTGTGGATGAGTTGCTGAAGCTGTATAAAAACAACCCGGCTTACCAGGAATCCTTACACGAGCACTTTACAAAACAACGTCAGCGACTGGATATCAACCGGACCGCTCACGAATTAATTCACCAGCAAAACCAAAGCAGCAATGGACAACACAACCTTAACGCGGGTTAATGATCACCTGGGAAACAACCCGATAGGTATCGCAGATGATACCCTTTCCACCGACAGAGTTTTTATCCAGGCGAACACGATACCGGCTACCCTGGAAGAAATCCGGAGCCAGCACGTCATTCCCGTGTTTCTTAAGGATAATGAGTGCGCCATATCACAGGCTGACTTCATAGAAACCGTGATAGAGGTAGCTTCGCAGTCATACTATGGCGAGCGGATACTGAAACCGTCGATCCGGGTATCGCATCCGATCAAAGGGAGGATACCAGAAGCGAAGGATAAACCCGTAAACCAGCTACAGGATTGGGAGAAAACGGTTTACTATGAACGGATGATGTTTGTCATCGAGATCCCTACGCTTACCGACAACATTGACGGCAATACCGTTACGTATACCATCGGCGGGGTTAAATCTTATGGAGAAGATAACCTGTACAATAAGAAAGGGGTCGATGAGCACTTCAAACTGTTCTGTGGCTACAAGGTGCGCGCGTGTACCAACCTTTCTGTCTGGTCAGACGGATATGCTGGTGATATCAAAGTCAAAAACCTGGACCAGCTCCGGAACGCTGTTCTAAATATGCTGCTAACATTCAATCCGGTGGATCAGATCCAACGTATGCGGTCCCTGGTTAACCACAGCATCACTGAACAGCAGTTCGCTCAGCTTATCGGTCGGTGCCGGATGTTTCAGTATTTACCAGCGAAGGATAAAGAAGGGATCGATCCGCTTCTTTTCGGGGACCAACAGATTGCAAGTGTCTGTCGGGATTACTACCGGGATAATTCCTTCTGTCGGACCAATGATGGGACAATCAACCTTTGGAAGTTGTACAATCTCTATACGGGCAGCAACAAAAGTACCTACATCGATCAGTTCCTGGAACGATCTGTGAGCGCATCACGTCTGGTTGAAGGAATCCGCGACAGTTTGAACAATACGCGCAGTAGCTGGTACCTCAATTAATCATCTCCCAGGTTTACCAAACTGGGATATTCTTACAAATATGGACGACAAATCACCACAGGTCATCAGTTTCCAAAACCCGTTTATCGTTTTAGTGGTGAATTCTAAGGGTTACATGCGCCAGGTTTATACACCGTTTCGGGTCCAGTGTATCAAGCCAGCCGGTCAGATACCAGTAAACGCGTGGGTTTATGTTGACGGGGTCGTCCAACATAAGACAGACCGGCTGCTTTATATGGTAGGTGGTAAGCTTTACCCCTACTGGTGCTTCCGGTTACAGATTCTTTTTTAACGATCAACTACATGCTCTTATCCTGGGTAACTAACTATCCGGGTAAGGGCTTTTTTACAACCATCCACAATTAAAACTCAAAACAGTACTTATGAAGAAACTCATATGCGCGCTACTATTAACCGCAACCGGGATGAAAAGCCAGGCTCAGGAGGTTTATCATGCTTACCAATCCGGAACCGGTGTCTACATCCATTTTTTAAGACGATGGATATACTACGATCCACACCCCACAGACCTGACGTTCATCCTGCAACAAAACGTACTGATCGTGAACGACAAAAAAGCATCCACGTATATTCTGGGTGACGAGTGTACGAACATCAGGAAAGAAAAAGCGGGAGCCCTGGGCTGGTACGCCGTTGACCAGGACGGGAAAAGCTGCGTGGTGGTACTTTTCTTTTACCGTGAAGGACCTGTCAGCGTCCAGATCAACTGTATTTACGGGGAGGACTGCTTTTTTTACAACGCAAAAAGGGTGAGACAGTAAGCTGAAACAATTATTTTATAACCGGGTCCCACTGTAACCGGTGGGATCCTTTTACAACCATATATGAAAAAACTCGCGTTTATTTTATCAGAAATCGAGCTGCGGTACAACCCCAAGGTTCCCGCGATAAAGAAACCCAAAATCAAGTGCTCCGGCGACGCGCATAACCAGTTTTTGGAACTCCTGGACCAGACCCAGTTTAATATCAAAGAAGAAGCCGCTGTGTTGTTCCTGAACCGGAGCAAGCGGGTTATAGGTGGATACAAACTAAGCTCCGGTGGTATCACGGGAACAGTCGTGGATATCCGGATCATCCTGGGTATGGCGCTAAAGTGTCTTGCTTCTGGGATACTGATCGCTCATACCCATCCGTCTGGTGAGCTGAGTCCGTCAAAACAAGATATTGATCTCACGATCCGGCTGATGGACGCAGGTAAATTGATGGATATCGAGCTGGTCGACCATCTGATCATCACGAAAGACGCTTACCTCAGTATGTCCGAGGATGATCTGATCTGACCAGCGGTTTTAACCCGGCATGACCACTTTTTCGATATTTTCTGTAGGTTTTGTACTACCTGGAGAACACATCTCTCTTTTACCCAGATATTTAGATCGCAAAGTGCACCACCAGATGCGCCAGAAACACCTGGTTTTTGAGCTTTTTTGGAGTTTTGAGAGGATTTCGAAAACCCGTACCTTGGGTGGATTATTAAACACAGTAGTTTGGTAAGTTGTTGAAGATCAGTGGGTACCAAAAGAGAAAAGGTCCAGAAAGGACCTACACTTCAGTAGCGAGGAGCAGACTTGAACTGCCGACCTTCGGGTTATGAATCCGATGCTCTAACCAGCTGAGCTACCTCGCCAGCGGGCTGCAAAAGTAATTGATTTTTGATTTGCTTCCAATCCGAATTAGAGGTATCCGGATCAAATTCAGCCAACCGGGGTGAATGCGGGTCTTTGTGAAACTATCTCTGACCATCAGGGGGTGAATCGCCAGATAGCCGGAACCACTGCGTATCGCTATCCCACGATATCAGGGCGCGCAAAAACGACAGGGCCCCAGTCCGGTATAGCTGGCGAATATTCCTGAAGAAGGAAACCGGCTGTCAATTTTGCCTCCGATTCCAAAAACAACGTAACTGCCGGACCGGGATAGCGTCGGACGGCCCACACTACTTCCCTGTACCGTTGAAACTGCCCGATTTTCGCCGGATAACATATTATGCATCACCACATTGGCAGCGGGTACGCCCAAATTGCCGGCATTGGTTGAGAAAGCCACCCAGCTGCCGTCAAAGGAAACCGCAATTTTTTCACCCTGCTCTATGGGACTGTCTCCGTTGCCGGATTTATTTGCAGAACTTTTGCTGGCGATGACCGTACTATCCGTCTTAATATCGTACACAAAGACATCCTGGAAATTATTGTTGTCGCCTGGAACGATATTATCGGCAGTTGTAGCGTAGGCAATATAACGTCCGTTTCCGGAGATGGCCGGTGCAACAATCCTGTTGGCACTCTCATTCCCCTGGTTGCGTTCCTTATGGTCGGCCGTAAGACTAATTCTTTTCAGCAGCGGATTATCTCTATCCCATAAAAAAATATCCCAGATACCATTATGATCATCAGCGACCAGGGTAGCAGTATGGGAATAAAAAGCAATCCGGTTTCCGTCGTAAGAAATGGACGGCCGCGAACCACCTCCTCCTTTTTGAGCTGCAGGATCCACGCTGATCATGATGGTCGTGTTGGATTTCCTGTCGCGCAAAAAAACATTGTTGTTTGAGACGCCTTTTTCAGTAGCTGAAATATTGCCTGCCGCAGAAGTAAATGCGACCAGGTTTCCGTCGCCTGAAACGGAGGGTTCATAACTTTCTGCATTGGCTTCTGTGCCACCTGAACCCACGCTGACCCTTTCGATTTTATTGGTGCCGGAATTCCATATAAAAATGTCCCGTACGGCATTTTTATCGTCTGGCACCAAATTACCGGAGTATGATTCAAAAGCAACAGATCTGCCATCACCCGAAATAGCAGGTGTATAGCTATCCGCGTTCCCTTCCTCTCCATCAGGCGACACGCTGATCATTTTCGTAATACCCGCGTTCCGGTCGCGCCAGAAGATCTGCCGGTGTTTCCCCGTCGAACCACAGAAACCTGCAGCGGAACTAACAAAAGTTACATACCGTCCTTCTTCACCCCGGTTACCTCCCACGGCAGGATCATTGCTTTCATAGAAGCTGCTGAATTTTCCATCGTCAGAACTACGGCTTATCAGGTCATACGTAAAATCCGAGCCTATTTTGAGTGTGTCACTATGGGGAGGCACTGGTCCTTCGCTCCCGGTATACATGACACAGGTTTGTCCTGCAGGCCATCGTTTAATGGTTACTTTATACGGTGCGCCATTCGAAAATGCGGTTGCAAAGTTGAATGCTATGGTACCGTAGGTTTTGCCACTGACTTTGGGTATCGCAACAACATAGTCATTCTTCCCATTATTCTGTAATGTGGTGCTTACACCGGAGGGAGCAGCATATATTCCACTATTTGTGCCATTCGCCTTGGGGGTAATTTGTGCGTAGGCGATAGTCAACCCGTTTAGAAAAATGATACAGGAGATGATATTTTTCATTTTTTTCTTTATTTAGATTTTTTATTATCCGAAATGGAAACCCCATCGGAACCCGGTTTTTTCTCCATCCCCGGCATCACGCCTTTCATCATTTTCGGCATCTCCGTTTTTGCCTCTTCACTCAGGACTTTCATGGATTCTCCCAGGGCCCCGTCCATTACAGACTGCCCGGAGGCCTTTGTCATGGGTTTGGATTGCGCAAAAGCCGAAAACATGGCCAGTATAAAGACAGAAACAAGGAACTGCATTTTCATATTCTTGTCATTGAATCCTTTTTTCCTAAGATTTTATTTACCCAACATGTTTTTGAGCGCCGCAAAATCGACAGCCTTTTTTATCGCGGTCATATTATCTTCATATACCTGCAGACTATAGTCCTCCGTAAATACGACGTTAAAAAATTGCGGGCTGGACTTTGGAAGCTTTTTATGGTAATAATCCGGATTGGGTTTTATGGCAAAAAATGAACCCGGCGTGCCTTCATCCACAAACTTTTCAAATCGTTCTTCTTCGTTCCACTTACAAATAGCGGGTTTGGATAATTCTGTTTCCGGTTGTTTTAAATACTCATTTATGTTCTTTACAAACTGGTTCGTGTAATCCTTTTCGCCCGGGTTATCCTTTAACGACTGCTGCAGTCTCTTCATTTGCAGCATTAAATACTCCTTACGGGTGATGTACGAAAAAGGCAGGGTATCGTTATA
>DHWT01000025.1:13068-17115 GCA_002413325.1 Chitinophagaceae bacterium UBA5175
TTCACCCAAAAAATAATAACCGTCCTTTTTCTGCGGCTTTAACCGCATTTTTAAATAACCCCTGAAATCATCTGCAGGAATATTGGCGGCATACAGGGTATTAAAGCCTGAAATGGTATTTGCAGCTATTTGAAAACTTTCGAAGGTTGAAGGAGATATATAATATTTTGATTTATCCGCACTCACCTGGTCACAGGTATAAGCCAGTATAAAAGCTGAAAACTGATATGGGTCTCCGACGCGGGTTTGACCGGCGGTGGGATACGCTAAAAACACATGGCTGTAATCCGCCACACATCCCGTCGGATTGTAATGGGAAACAAGCATTTTCTGGATTGCCGTAAGTACCACTTTTTCTCCTGGCAGGTCGGCCGCAGACACATCATGAATCGAGCCCTGCATACCCCCTCTCCACTTACCTGGTTTCCCGGCCAGCCATTCCGGATTGCAATCCTGTGCGGATGCAACCCGGAAGAAAAATAACGCAAAAGACAGGAGTACATATTTCATAACTGCATTTTTACGTGAGTCCGAATGATTGTTTTAACTGACGGAGTAAAAATGCGTTAAATGAGAAAAGCAGCCTATCCCTGAAAAACAGGATATTTAGAAAGTAGCCAAAAATCATGTAAAAAGGGGAGATCCAACGCCGGCCGTTATCAGTTTATTTGTCTAAGTTTATCTATAATCTTTCCTGAATTGAAAAATTACCGTTTTGCGGTCCTGCTTCTCTTGCATGTCTTCCTTTTTTTCTACGGATCGGCACAGCCAAATGTATTAGACAGCCTGAAAAAAGAAATCGGCAAAAATCAAAAGCCAGACAGTTTCAGGATCCGGGCGATTGTTGATTATGTGGTGGAAGCCCTGAACAACAATACAACGGATTTCCTGCCTTATATGGATGAAATCATATCCATCAGTAAAAAAACAAATTACCGAACCGGCATGCAGAAAGGATATATGATCGGCCAGATCTATTATAGCGACCGGGGAAATTATGAAAAAGCATTCCGCTATGCTGATTCAGCTTTTTCCTTTCTCAAAAATGATACGACCCTCATGGCGAGGGTGAACCTGGGGCATTTGTATAATAATGTGGCCGGCGATTACGGCATATTGGGTGATTATGAAAAAGCGATTGAAAATTATACCGCTTCGGCCAGGATTTTTGAACCCATGAATCATCCTTTTTTGTCTGCCGTTTATTCGGGTCTTGCGGAGGTTTACGATAAGTTGAATGAATCTTCAAAGGCTATAGAATTTGACAGGAAAGCGATTGCGATCGCTGAAAAAAGTCAGAATCCCCGTTCGCTGGCAATAAAACTGCTGAATTATTCCATGAGGCTGATTAACAGCAAATCGTATACGGCGGCCGCTGAAGTACTGAAACAGGCTGAGCCCATCGTTATGAAACTGGGAAATACTGCGCTCCTACATCAGTTCTATTACAATTCGGCTAATATCGCTGAAAATAATAAGGATTATTTCAAGGCCGTTTCAGAATACAAAAGTGCGCTTGTCTACGCCAGGCTGAATGAGGATGTGCATCAGGAGACCAATGTAATCGATGCGCTGTCCGGCTGCCTGATTGATATGCATAAAATGGAGGAATCCAGGCTGTATCTGGATACGCTTCTTTTGCTGGCGAATACACACAACTTAAAACCCGCCCGGCGAAGTGCTTATGTTAATCTGGCAAAATGGTATGAGGAAAACAGAGACTATAAAAATGCCAATATTTACCTGCAGAAAACGATGCAGCTCGGCGACAGCCTGATTTCGGAAGAGAGCAAGGAAAAAATTGCAGGCCTGGAGATCGGATATAATGTCGAAAAAAAAGAGAAAGAAATTAACGGGTTGAAAGAGGAATCAAATATTAAATCCTTACAGATACTTCAAAAAAATACACTGAACTATATTTTAACAGGCGGTGCCTGTATTTTGCTGATCTTATCCCTGCTCACCTACAGAAATTACCGGCAAAAACAAAAAATCCAGTTACAACGAATTGGCGAACTGGAAACCCAGCAACAGTTAACCGCTACGGAAGCCGTATTAAAGGGTGAAGAACAGGAACGCACCAGACTGGCAAAGGACCTCCATGACGGACTGGGAGGTATGTTATCCGGAATAAAATACTCTTTTAATACGATGAAGGGAAATATCATCATGACCCCTGAAAATAACCAGGCCTTTGAACGCAGTATGGATATGCTCGACAGCTCTATTAAAGAAATGCGACGGGTTGCGCACAATATGATGCCGGAAGCCCTGGTTAAATTCGGGCTCGACACCGCATTAAATGATTATTGCAATGACATTAATCAATCCGGCGCCCTACAGGTTTCGTACCAGTCCATCGGGCTTGAAAATGCTAAGATCGAACAGACTATGGCCATTACGATTTATCGTATTGTACAGGAACTCATCAACAATATCATGAAACACGCTGCTGCTAAATATACCATTGTGCAGGTTACAAAAACAAATGGTCAGATAGCCGTAACCGTAGAAGACGATGGAAAGGGGTTTGACACGGCTGTGTTGAAACAATCAACCGGAATAGGCTGGTACAATATCCGCAACCGGGTGGATTTCTTAAAAGGGAAACTGGACCTGCGTTCCGAACAGGGTAAAGGGACTTCCGTACTCATCGAACTCAATCTGTTATGAAGATTAACGTATTTATCGTTGATGACCATTATATGGTGATCGAAGGGATTCGCTCTCTACTACAAAATGAACCCGGCATAGAATGGATGGGCCACGCCACCAATGCGGTTTCCTGTCTCGCGTTTCTGCAAAACCAGCTTCCTGACGTGATCTTAATGGACATCAGCCTTCCGGATAAAAGCGGCATAGATCTGTGCCGGGAAGTAAAAGAAAAATATTCTTCTGTTTTTATTATAGGTCTGAGCACTTTTAATCAAAAGAGTTTTATACAGAAAATGATGGAAGGGGGTGCGTCGGGATATGTGCTCAAAAATGCATCCCAGCAGGAACTACTGGAAGCGATTGAAACGATTGCCCGGGGCAGGACGTATTTCAGCAATGAAACAGCTCAGACCCTTCGTAAGAACATGGAGACGGAAATTATACTCACCCGGCGTGAAAAAGAAGTGTTGGGACTGATCGCCGAAGGCATGACCAATAACGAAGTCGCGCAGAAATTGTTTATCAGCATTACGACGGTTGATACACACCGGAAAAACCTGCTGGAAAAATTTAAAACAAAGAATACCGCTTCCCTGATTCATATTGCCACCCAGATGAAAATCATCTGATTTATCTTCTGGTGGAAACCGCCAGTCCCGGGACGATATGCCGGGTCATTTCTTCAGTCATATGTCTCAGATCGAACGCAGGTTTCCAGCCCCAGTCGCGCGCGGCCACCTGATCATCGATCGATTCCGGCCAGGAATCTGCAATGGTCTGTCGGAAATCGGGTTCATATTCGATGGTGAAGCCTGGTATTAACCGTTTTATTTCACGGGCCAGTTCAGCAGGGGTAAAACTGATCCCCGCGAGATTATAGGAAGTCCGCACCGTGATTTCAGATGCCGGGGCTTCCATCAGTTCAATCGTCGCCCGCACGGCATCATCCATATACATCATCGGCAGGCGTTGATCTTCCCGCAAAAAACAGGAATAGGTTTCACCCCGGATGGCTGAATGAAAAATTTCAATCGCATAGTCCGTCGTACCGCCGCCCGGCAGGGTTTTATAACTGATCAGGCCCGGATAACGGATGCTGCGCACATCTACTCCATAGCGCTGAAAATAATAATGGCACCATTGTTCCCCGGATAATTTACTGATCCCGTAAACGGTAGCAGGCGCAGCATAGGCTTCCTGGGGACAATTTTCTTTTGGGGCATCGGCACCAAAAACCGCAATACTACTCGGCCAGAATACTTTTTTCACACCTTCCTCGCGGGCCACTTCCAGCGTATGGATCAGGCTTTGCATATTGAGCTGCCAGGCGAGCAGGGGACTTTTTTCACCGGCTGCCGACAGCATGGCAACCAGCAGGTAAATCGTTTTAAC
>DHWT01000025.1:17541-19516 GCA_002413325.1 Chitinophagaceae bacterium UBA5175
ATCTGCCCGGATGCACCAATAACCAGGATTTTATTCACAGGCATTTATATCAGTTCAAAGCGATGGAAAAATTCTGGGTTGCCGGCGGGAGGCATTGCTGGTCATTACATACCATAAATTCAACGGATCCTGAAAAATTTGTCTTTGCTTTTGTCTTTAATTTGACCACCTGCACAAAATCCACTTTCCCGTCAAAGTATTTTACATCCACACCAAAAACGGCCTCATGCTTCTGGATCAGTTTTCCGTTTTCCTTTACTTTCCCGTCCAGCGTATAGAGTGGATTTTTTGCAAAGCTGAAACGGGTAGGTACCGGTCCCCCGTCCGGTGTGAACTGGGAATAGGTATGCCAGGGACTATTCACATCTACATGGAAATGGAGTTCATAAACATTATCAGATATCTTTTTCGCTGAATAAGTCCAGTTATAGGGCTTGCCCTGTGCCTGTGCGGCAAATGCAAATAATACAGAAAAGACCAGTGTAAGAATTCGTTTCATATTCAAATGTACAGTTTAGGTTCCTGGAAGTTGAAAACCACATTAAAAAATATTCCTAAATTATGTTGAAGGGGCCGGGCCGAGGGGGCAGGAATTATACAACATGAAACGGACGCAGGCATTTCCAGCAGGAAAACAAAAAGTTCGCGCTGATCCGGGAATAACTTTTTGGGATCGTCGGGCTGCATAATGAACAGATCAAACCGATCTGTGGCGAAGGTAAAAACAAATGGCGATGGCCGTTATAAAGGCAACGGCAACCAGGGTGTTCCAGATCCTGTTATTTTTCCGGTTACGCAAAGCGTCGTCGTGATAAATCATTTCTTCCCGGATTTCACTGGAATACCCTCCTTTGGCCATGAAACCGATCCCTTTATGGGTAATTTCCAGTTCCAGTCCGTTGCGTCCGACAAAACACCGGACCAGCCCGTCATCAAACAGGATTTCCTGCAGGTTATGGAGTTCCTCTCCAAAAAATTCGCCATACCGTTCATAAAACCCTGCCAGGGGAATGGCCGGCTGATCTTCAAATTCATGCATTAAAAGGGAAAGTAAACCGTCTAATTTCTCGTCCAGGCCTGGAGTCTTGCTCGTTAACTGCATCGGTTGATCTGTTTAATACTTATGTAAATCAATTCACAGGTATGGATCACAGATCGCAGGACCGTTAAAACATTAGCCGAATAATGCTTGTAGGGAGAGTGCGGGAAACAGCATGTAGCTGCCCATAAAAGTAAAAATTATTTTATGAAAACAAAATAATTTTCATTTGAATTCAATAATAATAACCAAGCTGTACACTCCCGGTGCCTTTCCGGCTAAAACGTTCCGGATTCCGTCTTTCCCCCCGGTTTCAGGATGCCCTGAGCCGGCAGGTACCAGCCGGACCAGCGTCTGGTAACCGCCGGATGACTGTTAACCGGGGGAGCCGTTGCTGGTTTTAGTTTTTTTGGCCGGGATATTTCTGTTATGCCGGATTACCTCCCAATACTCTTTTCCATAACCGACCAAAATTTCAGATCCGGCCGGAATATCCCTGATCGCATCAATATATACTTTCAATCCGTCGGTTGCATAGGCTGCATTATTCGACAATCCCTTTTTCCGGCCCATTCCCCGGGCATCATTGGCATACCGGCCCAGGGCTTTTTTATAGGTAAATGCATCCAGCACATGGTTTCGGTTGATAAAATAAATATACCCATTACTCCCCTGGCGGTGATTCACGTCTTTCCAGGTGGTCACCCGCCCTTTATATTCAATGATGCGCTCACCGCTCCGGATCATTTTGCGCGTAAACAAACCCCTGCCCCCGGAAGGAATGGAAGATTTCCTGACAAATAACTGTTTCGAAAGTAAGGCCATAATCAAATTCGTATTAAAGGCATTCATGAATTTTTACAGAACAGGAATCCCATAGCAGCGAATATATTAAACCCGCATAGTATCAGGCAGCCAATGCAGAATTGATTTTTT
>DHWT01000025.1:19856-25483 GCA_002413325.1 Chitinophagaceae bacterium UBA5175
GCCGCCAGCTGGGGAAAACTGAGTCTGGATTCAAGCGGTTCCAGTCTTTTACCCGTAATGATATAATAACGAAAACGCAATTCCAGCCGCACGATGCGGTTTTGATTTCCCAGTGCATAATGCTGGCGCAGCATAAAAGAGGTCCATCCGATAAAAATAAACAGCAGGATGACAGCCAGCCAGATATACTTTTGTTCCGGATGATGATCCAGCGCATACACGGAAGCCCCGATCGCAATCAGCAGCAGCGGATAAAAAACAAAATGATGGGCAGTGTAATACCTGACATGATTTTCAAACGTTTGCCTGGACATATATTTATTCAATTTGAAATAATAAAAAAATCAGTTTTTGAGCTCAGGCCCTGGCCTGACAATAAACCGGAGTGACTGGTCTTTATTCAGGTAAGCAACGGTCCAGTTATACAGGGTTTTAATCCGGTTCCGGTAATTAATTAAAGAAAGCAGGTGTACAAATAACCAAAGGAACCAGGCTATGAAACCTTTAAAATGAATCCCGGGCGGCAGATCCGCCACTGCTTTATTTCTTCCTATGATGGCCATCGTTCCCTTGTCCTTATATTGAAAAGGTTTCATCGGTGTTCCTGCGGCGGCACATTTAAAATTGGAAGCCAGCCTTCGGGCCTGCTGGATGGAGACCTGCGCCAGCTGCGGATGACCATTCGGATAGGCGGGTTCGTGGGTTTGCAGACAGGTATCTCCAATGGCATACACATCTTCCAGCCCGGACACCCGGTTGAATGGATCGGCTAACATTCGTTTGCCTCTGCCATAACAGCCTGGTGGTATTCCTTCAAAAACCATGGCGGACACACCGGCTGCCCAGATCAGGTTTTTAGTTTCTATCACTTCACCGCTGGAAAGAATCACTTTATCATCTGCAAAATCTTTCACCTGGGTCTGTAATTTAACAATCACCCCCATGCTTTCCAGTGCCCCGAGCGTATCCCGCTGGGAAGCAGCGCTCATGGGCGCCAGCAGGTGGACGCCCCCGTCTACCAGGTAAATTTCGCTTACGGGTCCCCTGAATTCGGGATAATCTTTGGCAAAACCATGTGCGCGCAGGTCTGCCAGCATCCCGGAAACTTCAACACCCGTCGGTCCGCCGCCGGCAACCACAATGGTTGTCAATTTCTTCCTTTCCTCCGGATCGGTTGTTATCGCAGCGAGTTCCAAATGCTGCAGCAGGGTATTGCGCATTTCCAGGGCATCATTCACATTTTTCATCGGAATGGCAAACCGGCGGATATTTTCCATTCCGAAATAATTCGTTTCGGCTCCCGTGGCAAATACCAGGTAGTCGTATGAAAGCGCTCCATTATTCAGCCGGACCGTATGCAGCGCGGTATCCACGCCCCTGAGTTCACCCAGGCGGAAATGAATATTGGAATATCTGCGGAATAATTTCCGGAATGGATAACTGATATTGGAGTTTTCCAGGAAACCCGTGGCCACCTGGTAAATTAACGGAGGAAAAAAATTGTAGTTATTTTTGTCAACCAGCGTGATATGAAAACGAGGATCATTTTTTAACTGAAGCGCGAGATTGACCCCGCCGAAACCTCCTCCTATGATCACCAGTTTTTTAGGTATTACCTGCTGGTCCTGCCTGTTGCCCATCCGGCAAAATTAACTCATCCCGGGCACACCCCTGGTTCGCTGAAATAACAGGTATTTTTTAATTTAAGTGTCGGGTATTAAGCGTTCCGCTTTTTTTCGGAATTATTTACGCACCGGACCCAGTGGTAAGATCGTATAACCATACACTTCATTAAGCAGGTTGGCGATACCGGTATAAATAGCTGATCCCCCGCAGATAATACCTTCATAGCCTGCAAACCGCGTAATGGATTCATTTTTTGTCGCATCCCCGACCGCCAGCAGGAAGAATAAAATAGTCAGGGAGCCAAATACGATCTGAAGGGCTTTATTGATTCTCAGCGTACCGAAAAATAACAACAGGGTAAAAATGCCCCAGATGATCAGATAGGCCACCAGGGCGGTTCCGGGCGTAGCTGTGACCCAGCCCCATTTGGCCATGAAGATGAGGCCCGCCAGCGAAATCCAGAAGAAACCATAGGAAATAAAAGCCGTCATGCCGAAGGTGTTGTTCTTTTTATACTCCATGATGCCTGCAATCACCTGGGCCGTTCCCCCGTAAAAAAGTCCCATGGACAGAATCATGGCATTCATTTCATAAAACCCGGCGTTATGCAGGTTTAACAATACGGTTGTCATTCCAAATCCAAATAATCCGAGCGGTGCAGGATTGGCCAGGCTGTCCCTGAGGACAACGGGAGAAAGTTCGGTAGGCATATGGCAGCTTTAAGATGATCGTGTTCTGCTAAAATAAGATAAAAATCATTCAGATCCGTGCTACCCTTCCACCAATTCACTCAGCTCCAGCCAGCGGTACTCTTTGGCCTGCAGGGTTTCAGACACAACCGTAAAGCGCCGGGAAAGCTGCTGGATCATATCGAAGTTGATGGAAGCATCGTGCAGTTTCTCCGTTATCTGGTCCTTCTCCCTGTTAAGCTCGCTGATTTCCTTTTCGAGTATTTCCAGTTCCCGCTTTTCCTTAAATGAAAGTTTTGGTTTAGCAGGCGCCTGGGAGGCTGCTTCCTTTACCGGGGCCGGCTGCAGGGATTTGGCATCAGCCGTTGCTTCACTGTCTTTCGTTTTCAGCCATTGCTGGTATAAACCGTAATTGCCGGGGAAGTCCCGGACAACACCGTTTCCTTCAAATACAAAAAGGTGTTCAACCATCCGGTCCATAAAATAACGATCGTGCGAAACCATCACCAGACAGCCCTGGAAATCGAGCAGGAAGTTTTCCAGCACGGCCAGCGTCGGCAGGTCCAGGTCGTTGGTGGGTTCATCCAGGATCAGGAAATTGGGATTGCGAAAGAGTATGGACAATAAAAAAAGCCTTCTTTTTTCCCCGCCGCTCAATGAAGATATATACGTGTATTGTTTATCCGGAGGAAATAAAAACAGGTTCAGGAACTGTGCAGCACTCAGCGAACCGCCGCCTGCCAGTGGAAAATGTTCGGCAATATTTTTAACATACTCGATCACCCGTACATCCTCTTTGATCACCAGGCCCGTTTGCGAATAATTTCCAAACACCACGGTTTCGCCGATATTGACCTTGCCACTGTCGGGCGGTTCAAGGCCCTGCAGCATATTCAGAAATGTCGTTTTCCCTGCCCCGTTTTTCCCGACCACACCGATGCGGTCCCCGCGTTTGAAAGTATAATCAAAACCTTTCAGGATTATTTTGTCCCCAAACGCTTTGTTTACCTTTTTCAATTCGGCCACTTTGCCGCCCAGCCGGCTCATCTTCATTTCCAGGGTAAGCCGCTGCTCGTCCAGGTTCTGTTTTGCTTTGGATTCGACCACATAAAAAGCATCCTGCCGGCTTTTGGATTTGGTTGTCCTCGCCTTGGGCTGCTTGCGCATCCATTCCAGCTCCTTGCGGTAGAGGTTTTTGGCTTTATCAATGCTGGCCAGTTCCGAATCAATACGCGCAGATTTTTTTTCCAGGTAATTTTCGTAATCGCCTTTATAGGTATACAGATCACTGCGGTCCATTTCCCAGATTTCATTACATACGTTGTCCAGGAAATACCGGTCGTGCGAAACAACGAGCAGGGTGATATTCTGCTGGTTCAGGTAATTCTCCAGCCATTCCACCATTTCAATGTCCAGGTGATTGGTGGGTTCATCCATGATGAGAAAAGCCTCACTACTGCCAAAACTGATATCAACCAGGGTGCGGGCCAGGGCCACTCTTTTCCGTTGCCCGCCGCTCAGTGATTTTACCGGCTGAACCAGGTGGTCTATATTCAGGCGGCTGAATATCTGTTTCACCCGGGCATCAAAATCCCAGGCATTGAGGTGATCCATCTGTTCGATGCTTGCCATCAGGGCCTCAGTGTCCTCCGTTTCGCCAGCCGCTTCAAAGGCTTTGATGGCGGTGGTTACCGGGTTGGGATGGTGGAAAATATTGTCGAGGATGGAAAGATCTTCCTGGAACTGCGGATCCTGTTCGAAAAAAACGACGTTGATATCCTTCGAAATCCAGAGTTTACCCGCTTCCGCCTTTTCTTTCCCGGCCAAAATTTTAAGCAGGGTGGTCTTGCCTGTGCCGTTTTTGGCGATCAGGGCGATTTTGTCGCCCGATTCAATATGAAAGCTGATATTGCTGAAAAGCGGCTTGATTCCATAGGATTTCCCCAAGCCTTCGGCTGATACATAATGCATGGCGCAAAGATAATTGAAATTGAGGCCCTGTCCTTTAGATGAACCTAAATCAGGATGATATCCGGTAAAAAGAGAAGGAACAGAAAATATTAACAATTAACTACGATTCTTAACGATAGAAAATAAATTAAGGTCCGAACTTGCCTTCAGGCTGTTTCACAAAATGTAAAATCACCCTGCCTGCATGAACAGAAAACTTTTTGTACTATTCACTGTTACTTTTCTGGTAAATACAGGTTATTCCCAGATGATCCACCATCCCTTCCCCCAGCATATTTCATACTACCAGGGAACGATCAAACCCAATGATCTGACACAGGAAAGAATCGACGGGCAGGTTTTGGATTTTTATAAGGAATGGAAAAAACAATATATCCATCCGGCTGTGAAAGCGGACCAGGCTTATGTTTTATTTGAAGAAGAAGACTCCAGACTGCAATGTGTATCCGAAGGACAGGGATATGGCATGATCATCGTGTCCCTGATGGCAGGCGCTGATTCTTCTGCACAGGAGACTTTCAACCACCTCTTCAACTATGTAACCGCGCATCCGAGTCATCCGGGCACACCGCTGATGGCCTGGTCGCAATTGCCGGATAATCAGAATAAGGATACCACATCGGCTGCTGACGGGGATATGGATATTGCCTATGCCCTCCTGCTGGCGGACGCCCAGTGGGGATCCGGCGGCGAATATAATTACAGGGAGGCAGCCCGCAGGATGATACTGGCCATTATGCAGGAAGAAATTAACAGGGACTCTTACAGCATCCTGCTCAGTGACGCAGTAAAATCAGACAGTAAAGACTATTACGATATGCGGTCTTCCGATTTTATGCCCCTGCATTTCAGGTCTTTTGAACAGGCAACCGGAGATCTTCAATGGAAAAAAGTGATAGACCGGAATTATAACCTGTTCTCCTATTTGCAGAAAAACTTCAGTCCGGATGCCGGACTCCTTCCGGATTTTATCATACATATCAACCGGCATGCGAAACCCGCCCGACCCGGATATCTGGAATCGGGGGAAGATGGACTCTATAATTTCAACGCATGCCGTGTTCCCCTGCGGATAACCACGGACTACCTGTTCACCGGAGATCAACGTTCTTATGAAATGGTCCGGAAAATCAACCGGTGGATCCGTGAAACCACTTCCGGGAACCCGGACAATATTTCGGCCGGTTATACGCTGGCCGGGGATGATTTAAAGGAAAGCCATTTCGAAGCCCTGAGTTTTATCGGCCCGTTTGCCGTTGCTGCCATGATCGATTCTTCCAACCAGCAATGGTTAAACGCTATTTGGAATTATCTGGTGACATTCAGGCGAAAAGATTTTGA
>DHWT01000225.1 GCA_002413325.1 Chitinophagaceae bacterium UBA5175
TCTTTTTAAAAAGGCTTAAAAAAAGAGCACCCATCATGCTAAAATAGAGGGTACTGTTCAATGGTTTGGATGTAATCATACAGGTACCGGTCGCACAACCGATAAAATGATAATATGCATATCCCCCGGCAGCACCCAGTATCGCTCCTCCCAGGATTAATTTATTTTCAAGCATCCACTTCTTCATAAATGACGTCTTTGGGTGATCCGGCTGTGCCGGTTTTCGTTTTGATCATGGGCTGGCAACCGTTTACACCACAGCATCCAATATTCATCAAAGCCGTTCCGGCAACAAAAACACCTGCCAGGCCCAGCATCCATTCATGCATCACGACGGATTGCCATCCTGCATATAATCCGATAAGTAACCGGACTACCCGCATAAAGTTCCAACCTTTTAATATCCTGTCCATAATTTCTTTTTATAATTTTCTTTCCAGGTGATCCCATGCTCCGCCGTTATAAGCGACCAGTCCATTGGCAAGCAATATGGATTTGGCCATACCGCTCCGGGCGCCGCTGCGGCACACCGTAATTACAGGTTTTTGAAGTTTTTTGATTTCCGCCAGTTTGCTTTTTATGCTATCCAGTGGAATATTCCGGGACCCCTTGATATGACCGCCCCTGTATTCACCGGTGGTTCGTACATCAATAATGATGGCGCCCTGTTTAACAAGTGCCGCAAAATCCGTTTGTTCCCTGTTGAATAGTTTACTGAAAAATGTACTCATTATTTGGTATTTGTTTTATAAAACCCTGTTTTAAATGAATTTGTCTGGTATATTCTGATGATTCCTATAACATCGTTGTAGGACAAACGTAATCGGTAATCTTAAATTTCCCCGATTCTTTCAGGGCCTTGATGCCACCTTTAACATTTACCAGGTTGTCGAATCCCCTGGCTTTCAGGATGGAAATAAAAACAACAGAACGGTACCCCGTGGCGCAATGCACATACCAGGTCTTATTTTTATCCACTTTCCCCATGCTTTCGTTAATATAATCCAGCGGGATATTTTCAGCTTCCGGCAGGCGCTCGCTCTGGTATTCACTGGTCTTCCGGATATCCAATATATGAACCGGTTTTTTACGCATTTTTTCAGCCAGTTCAACAGTGGAAATGGATGGTATATAGTCCGTTTCTTTACCGGCCTTTTTCCAGGATTCGAATCCTCCCTTTAAAAAACCAATGGTGAAATCATAACCTACCCTGGCCATCCTGATAATTACTTCTTCCTCCCGGCCTTCATCTGCAACGATTAAAATCTGCTGCCGGATGTCCGGGATGAGTGCACCTACCCAGGGAGCAAAATTTCCGTTGATGCCTATATTGATGGAATTGGGAATAAACCCTTCAGAGAACCTGTCGGGATCCCGGGTATCCAGGATAATAGCCCCGGTTTCATTGGCAGCGGCTTCAAAAGCATCCGGGTCCATGGAATGACTGCCTCTCTCCAGCACATCATCAATGCTCTCATACCCCTTACTATTCATCAGCACATTCAGGGGAAAATAAGCGGGAGGCGGTGTTAACCCGGTCAGCAATTCTTTTATAAATTTCTCTTTTGTTAAACCCGCTCTCAGCGCATAATTCATGGCTTTCTGATGCCCCAGCGTATCCGTGGTTTCCTTACTCATGTTCTTACCGCAGGCACTGCCTGCCCCGTGTGCGGGATAAATGATGATATCATCGGCCAGCGGCAGGATCTTTTCATGCAGTGAGTCATAGAGGAGCGCAGCCAGTTTTTCCTGGGTGAGATCTGCCTTTACCTTTTGAGCGAGATCCGGCCTCCCGACATCACCGATGAACAGGGTATCGCCCGTAAATAAGGCAGTTTCCTTACCCTTTTCATCCGTAAGGAGAAAACAGGAACTCTCCATGGTGTGTCCCGGAGTATGTAATACTTTGATAGAGACCTTTCCCAGGCGGAATATTTCACCGTCAGTAGCAGTATGGGCTTTGAATCCGGGCACTGCCGTCGGACCATACACGATTACGGCTCCGGTTTTCTTTGCCAGGTCAATATGACCCGACACGAAATCTGCGTGAAAATGCGTTTCAAAAACATATTTAATTTTTGCATTGTCCCTCAATGATTTATCAATATAGGGCTGCACTTCCCGTAACGGATCAATAACAGCTGCTTCGCCATTACTCTCAATGTAATAAGCCCCCTGTGCGAGGCAACCCGTATAAATTTGTTCGATTATCATATATCAGGAAGGTGAAGGTGCAAAAATCAGGAATTGGGACGATTCAGGATGTGACATAAATCACATAGAAGCAAATTCATTGGGTAAGGTTTCGCCCAATACATGCCGTCCCGGTAATCACATCACGTGATCACCAGATGAATGATCTCTATTTGCTGGTTTTTCAACAATTTGATATTCCCGTTTTCTGCCAGTTTCTTCATCAACCGGGATATAACTTCCCGGGATGAATTCAGCTCCTGGGCAATTTCCGTATTGCTGACCGTCAGAATATTGGTTTTTAGCGTTGTTTGTTGCCGTTTGAGATAGAAAAGAAGACGTTCATCCATATTCCGGAATGCAATATGATCGATGGTCAGGAGCAACTCTTCAAACCGGTTACGGTAGGATTCCAGAACAAAATAATACCAGGATTTATATTTGCTGATCCAGCTATCCATATAATCAAGCGGAATGGAAAGAATCCGGGTGTCAGTCATTGCTTTTCCCATCAGCTGGCTGGCCTCTTGCCGGGTGGCGCAAATCATGGAGAGTGCGCAGGCCTGTCCCGGTTCCAGATAATACATAAAGTACTCATTACCCTCCTCATCTTCACGGAATATTTTTACCAGTCCGCTGACAATCAACATCGTTGAACGGAAATACTGCCCGGTTTTCATGAGCATTTCTCCCGCTTTAATATCTTTCAACTGGGCATGTGCATCTATTTCCTGAATCAGGGCCGGCTCGAATTCCGGAAAAAGCCGTCGGATTTTCTCCTGCATAACGGTTGGGTTTGGGTGCAAATTAACCAATGCCGGTCATAGTCTGTCAGCCGTAAAAAACTGGTAAACAGGCAGGGTCACCGGTATCCGTTTTTAAGAAGGTCCCCGGTCCACAGACTATGCAGGGTCCTTCACCGCTTGTTGTATTTCCCTTTAAACAATCTTTTTCTGCAGACAACGGGAGCGAAAGGCATTTAAAAGATTTCCGTTTTAACCCACTGCAAATCTGACTGGCTTTATCATTACTTTTTTCAAAGACACGAAATACCATTCTTACCTTTACCGCAGGGTGTGGATTTTGTTAAATTCCCTGCTCCCATTCGATTCCCCCTGGGGGTAAAATCCGCCATTTACATTCTATTTTTATAAAAATTTTACTGATTATAAAAAATTGTCCCGATTAATAGGCGTATTACCATATGGCTGGTGGCAATTGTATGGAGTCAGTCCGTTACCGCACAGACCAAACTGATCATTGGGAAAGTGCTTGATTCGGCGACCCGGGTACCTTTACAGAATGTGAGTATCATAATAAAAAACAGTCCGCACGGAGGTTTGACCGACTCGGTTGGCAGATTTTCGATCACTACCGGTAAAAACACCCGGGTTATCAGTTTCAGCATTACCGGTTATCATGGGCAAACCCGCCATCTTACGGATGAACCCAAGCAGGAATTCACGATTTTACTTTCAAAATCATATACAATACTCGGAGATGTCAATGTCAGCGCTAAAAGGGGTAAATACCAGAATAAAAATAATCCGTCTGTTGAACTCATCAGGCTGGTTATTGCCAATAAATCCAATAACGGCCCGGGCGCCTACCCCTATTCCTCCTTTAAGGAATATGATAAGACCCGTGTTTTTACAGATGGCCCCTGGAGAAAGCTCACCCAGAATTTTGCCCTGAAAAAGATGCAGTTCTTTTTTGATAACACCGATACGACCCTGGTGCCCGGCAAGTCGCTCAATTCCATTTACCTGCAGGAGATGATTTCAATAAATTATTATCGAAAAGAACCAGAAGCGAAAAAAAAGCTGATCACGGGACAAAAAACGGTCAATTACGGAAAATTCATTGATATGCGGGGAATCAACGGTGCACTTCATTTTCTATATAATGATATGAATATTTATGACAATGCAATCCAGGTTTTCACCATTCCCTTTACAAGCCCCATTGCGAATATTGCTCCGGGATTTTATATGTATTTCATAAGGGATACCCTGGTAGAAAATGGCGTCCGGATAGTAAAACTCTATTTTACCCCGAGAAATCCGGAGGATCAGCTTTTCCAGGGAAACCTGTATATCACGCTGGACGGACGATATGCCGTGTCCCGGGTGGAACTGGGCATCAGTAAATATGTAAATCTGAACTATGTCCGCAATTTCCAGCTCAGTCAGCAATTCATAAAGGACTCCGCGTCCCGTTATCACCTGGCTAAATCCGATATGTTTGCCTTCCTGAGCCCCTTTCCGAAAAGTCCCGGGTTATTTGGAGAGCGTAAATTCACGGTCACGAATTTTTCAGATTCCGTACTGCCGGAAAAAGTTTTCGAGGGGCCGGCGCTGGATAGCCTGCCCGGTTCCTCAATCCAGCCGGATACATACTGGTCGGATAACCGGCCCGACACGCTCAGTCACTCCGAAGTCAAAACCTATACAAATGCAGACAGCTTGTTAAAATTACGGAGCTAC
This sequence comes from Chitinophagaceae bacterium UBA5175, assembly GCA_002413325.1. Lineage (GTDB taxonomy): Bacteria > Bacteroidota > Bacteroidia > Chitinophagales > Chitinophagaceae > Puia. The sequence goes on from DHWT01000225.1 coordinate 4,680, forward strand.
AACAGGTTGATGGATTGGGGAAGTTTGTATTTTGTCGGATATAAGTCTGCCGGGAAATTTGATATTGGTCCCATCCGGACGTTTTATTCTTTTAATACGGTAGAAGGTCAAAGGATCCAGTTCGGAGGACGTACCAATGATAACCTGAGCACCCGGTATTATGCAGAAGGCTTCCTGGGTTATGGATTTAAGGACGAGAAATTCAAATACAAAATGAGTTTCGCCTACGCTCTTAATAACCATTCCATCTACAAATATCCGTTCAACTATATACAGGCGAGTTTCCTGCGGGATCTCAAGAACCCCGGTGAAGAAGATATTTTTTCAACCGGCAATACTTTTTTATCCTCTTTTAACAGGGGTTATAATTCAAATTGGTTATACAGCGATATTTTCCGGTTATCCTATGTACATGAATTCGGAAATCATTTTTCTTATATCCTGAGTACGGAATACTGGAAGCAGCAACCTGCCGGATCGCTTGTTTATATCAATAAACCCAGCCCTTCCCAACTGGATACCATCCCGGATATTACAACCGGCACCGTATCGCTCGCATTACGCTGGGCACCCGGCGAACAATTTTTTGAAAGCAGGGCGTCACGCAGGGGCCTGATCAACAAATATCCGGTTATAAACTTTGAATATTCCAAGGGTATCCAGGGCTTATACGGAGGTGAATACAATTTTGATGCATTTCGCTTCATCATATCCAAGAGAATGTTCGTTTCACCCATTGGCTTTACCGATCTCAGGCTGGATGCCAGTTACCTGCATGGCATCCTTCCATTCCCCCTGCTCATCATTCACCCTGCCAACCGGTCCTATTTTTATAGTGCGCTGGCATATAATACTATGAATATTGAAGAATTTGTGAGTGATCATTATGTCGGGTTCAATATGGACCATTTTTTCAATGGTTTCTTTTTTAATAAAATTCCCCTGCTGAAAAAACTGCGGCTCCGCGAAGTGATTACCGCCAAGATATTATATGGCGGACTCCGGAATGAGAACAACCCGGAATATAATCCAAATCAAATGCTGTTTCCAACTACCAACGGAGTTACTTCCACTTTTACGCTTAACGGAAAACCCTTTGTGGAAGCGGGGGTGGGTATTTACAATATTTTTTCCTTTCTCCGGGTGGACCTGATCAAACGATTTACCTATCTCGATCATCCGGGTATAGCTTCCTACGCGCTGTTGTTCAGTTCAAACTTTAATTTTTAAAGTCCACGGTTGCCATTTACCTGTCAACACCTTCCATCAGGAAAAACGAGTAGGGTTCGAGTATAAAATATTCATGATCCTCCCCTACCTCATGGTATTGTTCCTGCCAGTGATCAAAAAGCCGCCTTGGCGGGAACCCCCTTTCCTTAAATATATACCAGGTTACAAAGGCCTTCTGATCGGAAAAATTAAAAAGACCGTATAACTTTTTATCCCTGTTGAACCGGATAAAGGATGCCACATGAATATTATGCGGGGTAAGCCAGGTCAGGTTACCCAGGTCGGCCAGGAGGGGCATCTGATTACGAATCTGCAACAGGCGGCGTGTTCCGGAAAAAATCTGTTCCTCCGGGCTGCCTTTTATATCCAGGCGTTTTAGTTTTTCCCACTGTATCACAGGCCGGTGCATCCACCGGTTGTCATAACTTTTCCCCGGGTCTTCCAGATAGGAATAATCGTTGGTATAGCCCATTTCATCTCCGTAAAACAACATGGGCATTCCTCCAATAAAAAAACTATGGGCCTGCATCATCAGTATTTTACGTATTGCAAGTACGGTAGCGCCTGCATCCCCTGTATCCAAAGCTTTTTCAAGGCCACAAAGCGAAGCGAGTGTTCCGCTGATACGTGCATCGCCCGTTTTGGGATTGAAAGAAAATAAAGCGCCTTTGGCCGGAGATCCGGGATAATTTCCGGAAAAATAATTTTTAAGAAAACTCCTGTGTTCATAGGCATTCCAATAGGCCTGCTCGATCATGTAATCTTCATAACCCAGCCCGATATCATCATGACTCCTGGTATAGGTAATCCAGGAAGTTCCTACGGGCTTTTTCAGCATTTCGTGTTGTGCGGCCATCATGACCCGTACATCCCCGGTGGCCAATGCATCCCACTGCAGGGCCATTTGAGTCGCATTATAGGCAAAATCACATTCCTGCGCGGTATAATGACCGGTACCGAAATATTTCATGATTTCTTTGGGTGCAACGATGACTTCACCCAGTAAAGCCATTCCGGGAGTGGCAACCTGCACACATTGTTTGATCAGACGCAGCAGGGTATGCGCCTGGGGCAGGTTCTGGCAGGTTGTCCCCAGCTGTTTCCAGATGAATGCCGGCGCATCAATGCGTAACAGATCTACCCCCAGGTTGGCATAGAAAAATATATTATCCAGCATGTCCACAAATACATTCGGATTGGTATAATTCAAATCCCACTGGTAACTGTGAAAGACCGTCATTACCCATTTGCCGCATGCTTCCACATAGGTAAAATTGCCGGGAGCTGATTCAGGAAAAATTTCCGGCATGGTCAGGTCGTATTCATCCGGCAGGCGGCGGTCTTCGAAGAAATAAAAATAGTCCTGGTAATGCACGTCACCGGCCCGCGCTTTTTCGGCCCATTCATGTTGCCGGGAGGTGTGATTCAGAACGATGTCCAGCATCAGGTACATACCCTTTTTTCGCATGATGTCCTGTACCAACCGGAGGTCCTCCAGGCTGCCGAACCGTTCATCAATTTTCCGGAAATTACTGACTGCATAGCCGCCATCGCTTTCGTTCTCCGGACTGGCAAACAATGGCATCAGGTGTAAAAAATTAACGCCCAGCTTTTCGAAATAATCCAGCCTGGAAGCCAGGTTCGAAATATTCCCGCAAAACCGGTCCACGTACAAACTCATGCCTGCAAGATGATTGGATAAAAACCAATGCTCCTCTGCTGATTTTTCATCATCTCTTTCTTTCAAAACAGCCGGCCGGTCTTTATATCCCCGGATAATGGTCTGTATTAACTGACCGAATACTTCTTTGCCTTTGGGATGACCGGAATACAGCTCATGATAAAGGGAACCTATATTTGAGGCATTCGCCAGAAACCGGATATAAAATGAATTATCAACCCCGGCAATATCTGTTTCGCTCTTTAAAAGGCGATTGATAAACTGGTATAACTGGTGGTCGTACATGATACTGGTTATTTATTTTTTTTGTCGCTGTCCTGAATATAAGTTTTGAAGTAAACTAATGTCCTCCCACAGGCAAAGGAACCTCCCTGTCCGGGTCTGTTTTTACCGATTGGATCAGCAGGGTTGCCGAAGCCGCAATGAATAAAAATACACCTGCAAATGAAATGGCTTTACCCGGATCATTTCCCAGCATATTCCGCAGCACAAAACCAAAAGTCAGGTTTTGCAATATCATCGGTATTACGATCATCATGTTGATGATACCCATATACACTCCGTATCGTTCCCTGGGAATATGACCCACTACCATTAAATAAGGAACACCCATCATGCTGGCCCATGCAATGCCGAACCCCGTCATGGGGGCAAACAGGAGGTATTTGTTTTCAATATGAGGGAAAATAACCAGTCCGGTTCCCGCCAGCAAAAGGCAGATAAAATGAACGGTTTTCGGGCTGTATCTGCGTGCCAGTCCAACCAGGGCAAAGGCGGATAAAAATGTCACCACATTATACCAGCCATTTACGAGACCCGTCCACCCGACTGCTTCCTCATACAATATTTTATTGTGCGACGGGGAGGTTTTCCAAACTGACTGCGCAATACTTTTAGACGCATTCTGCCAGTAACAGAACAAGGCATACCACTGAAATAAATAAACGAGCGCCAGTTTCCACATCACAGCCGGCATATGTTCAATCGCATGGAAAATTTCCCGGAATGGTTCCAGAAAGCCCCCCTTATCAGCCTTTAATTTGGCAAGTTCTTCGGGAGTTGGCGGTATTTCGGGTGTTTTATAAATAGACCATCCGACAGAACTTATGGAGCAAACAGAGCCCAGAAAAAAGGAAGCAAAGACCCAATAGGGTATGCTTCCGTGTTCCCCATGTATGTGTTTTTGAAAAATAAACAAGGAAACGTTGGCGAGTGTAATACCCAAACCGGTAAAAAAGCTTTGGGTAAGGAAACCGGTTGGCTGCTGGCTGGCCGGCAACTTATCGGCGATCAATGCCCGGTAGGGCTCCATAGCCGTATTGTTAGCCGCATCCAGTATCCATAACAATCCGACCGCCATCCATAAGGTACTGCTGAAGGGGTACAGAAACAGGCAGAGGCTGCAAAATAAAGCACCTATAAAAAAATAGGGCTTGCGGCGGCCGAAACGGGGGTGCCAGGTTTTATCGCTCAGGGTTCCGATCAGAGGCTGAATCAATAAACCGGTCACCGGTCCGGCCAGGTTCAATAAGGGAAGCTGGTCAGGCGTAGCCCCTAGAAAATCATAAATCGGATTTACCGCACTCTGCTGAAGACCGAAACTATACTGGATTCCGAAAAACCCGACATTCATATTGATAATCTGCCTGAAACTGAGCTGGGGCTTAAATGGCATAATCAGTCGTTATTGGTAAATTGAAGATAAATAAAACCCTGATAAGACTATAATAACCCAGGGACTTTCCCTGTTACCACTATGACTTCAGCAGACCGGTTTTTGTCCGTCCGGGTCATTCAAATGAACCTCTTCTCAAAAAATGATCTTCACCTCAGAAAATAAAGCAAACATTTGCATTCAGTCCGGAACCTTTTTCCAATTGCTATGGCAGACTGTGTGTTTTTCTACCATATTTGCACAATGATTATAAATTTATGCAAAAACATACCCGGTTGACCTGAATAAAAGGTAAAATAAAACAAGAAGCCCCCGTTTAAACGGGGGCCGGTTAAAACCCGAAGGCCACTGCTAGTGTGTGAAATTCTTACAACAATATTCTAATTTCCATTAAATATTTCTTTTTTCGATTTATCCCAATGTTCTTTAGCCTTCAATAATTCCCTCGTTCCTCTTTCATATTCCCAAAACCTTGCTTCCTTCGAAGAACAGTGGTATGTAGTTTCCCTGCTGCAGCCGTCTGTGGAATATAAGGGGAATCCGCAAACCACACATATCAAATTCAATTCATGATCCAACAGGTTTTCACCTTTACTATTTTCAGTTTTCATGAGTATGGGTATTTAATTTCTTTTAATCATCACATTCAAATCCCATATCAAATATATAACGGTCACACATGATTGCCGCTTTTAGCGAATTAAATTATGATTAAAATCAGTTGCCCAACTCCATTTTTCTATATGAAGGAACTTTAAAAATAAAAACGGTACCTTTTTTAACATCTGATTTAACTTCTAAACTTCCCTTATGCAGCCTGGTAATCACATCAGCCAATGCCAGGCCCAATCCAAACCCCTTTTTCCTGTTTACATTGGAACCCCTGTAGAATGGCTGAAATATCTTTTTAATTTCTTCAGACGGTATGACACTGCCCTTATTCGTCACACTTACAAACATAAAATGATTTTCAAAGTAAAGATTTGTTATTGCCACATGGTCAGTCGAATACTTGCATCCGTTCTCAATAATATTTTTTAATGCGCTATGCAACAGTTCAACGTTACCGAATACAATACAATCATTTTCATCTTCCGGAAAATCACCAAAATATAATTCAACATTATAAATTTCATTAACACTTTTAATCTCCGAAGCAATTTTCATGAGAATTTCATCTATCCGTACCCTGGACAATTCGAAATTACCCTGAGAATCTGCTTTTGCAATTTCAAGAAGACTTTTTGTAAGCTGAATCATCTGCAACACGTCTTCATTTATGGACAGGAGCACCTTTTGATATTCAGCTATGCTCCTTTCCTTATGAAGTGTTACTTCGAGCTGGCTTGAAATGGAAGTTAAGGGAGTGGACAATTCATGTGAAGCATTTGAAATAAAGCTCCTTTGTATATCAAAGGATTTTTGGAGCCGTTCCAGCAATTCATTAAATGTATTTGCCAGCTGATTCAGTTCGTCCTTCCCGCTTCCGGCCTCAATCCGATGCGATAAATTGTATGACGAAATATGGTTCACTTCATAAATAATCCGGGATAGCGGCCTCAGGAGTTTGCGCGAAAAAATATAACCAGCCACTCCGGTAATAAGAATTGATACAAACAAGCTGATTAATAAGATATTCAGCAGTTCATCCAGGCGAAACAGCCCGTCTTCGTCATAAGCAGCGACTACAACAATATAACTCCTGTCATTCTCCCTGTGCATCAATGCAATGGCATCCCGGTTGCCAATCTTGAAATATGCTTCCCCCCTATCTGCTGTTTTTCCCAATATTTCCTTATCTATGGGCAAAAGTTGCGTTTCGGTGCTATCGAACTGGTACAGTATATTCCCTTTTGTTGAATATATGGCTATGCTTTTGTTCAGCAGCAGACCATTGGAAGCATTTGAATTTATGCGCGAAAGAACGGCATTGCTGCTATCTCCAAAAAGGGAATAAATTTCCGCACTATAATTCGCCCGGCTTTTCAGGCGTTTATTAAAAACTATTTCTCTTTCTAAAAATGAAAAGTAATATACCGAGAGGGCCAGCAGCGCAATGATGGCCGTAACGAGGAGCGTAAAAAGGAGCATTATTTTGTGCTGAATCTTCACGTCAGGCGTTTTCCTTCAATACATATCCCATTCCAACATAAGTATGAATGAGTTTACTGGGGTATTTTTTATCAACTTTCTTACGGAGAAAATTAACATACACATCGATCACATTTGTTTTTGTGTCAAAGTCAATATTCCATACATCCACAGCGATATCTGACCTGGATAACACCCTGTTTTTATTACGTATGAAATATTCCAACAACTGAAACTCTTTTACCGTTAATGGAATATTCTCGCTGCCTCTTATTACCTGCCGGGTTTCCAGGTTCATAATTAAATCAGCCACTTTTAACACACTGCCCCCATGTTCCTGTTTTTGCAGTCTTTTAAGTAATGCCCCGATTCGCGCAAGTAATTCTTTAAAATCAAAGGGCTTGACCAGATAGTCGTCTGCCCCTATATTGAATCCTCTCAATTTATCATCCATGGCGCTCATCGCAGTAAGCATAATGATCAATATCTTCTCATTAATGCTACGGATATGCCTGCATAGGTCATACCCGTTCAGTGCGGGCAGATTGATGTCCAGAATGGCGATGTCATATAAGTCATTGTTGAATAAATCCCTGCCTGTCAGGCCATCGTAAGCAATGTCCACCTGGTATTGCTGTTCTGTTAATCCCTGCGACAGTGACTCAGCAATCTTTTTTTCATCTTCAACTAAAAGTATTTTAATCTTGTTCATTTTCAGACTTACCCTGGATGTGAAAATTAAAATTACACGATAGATCTAATATGTACAGCCGGCAGCCCGGTTAAATATATCTAATCATACAGTTCTTCAAATTCAAAATTGAAACTACCGGTATATTAGGTCTATTATGAAAGTCGGATGAATTTTAATCAAAATTTAATCAATTCGTGATGTCCGGTAATAAATCAGGCAGTAACTTTATTTCGAATTTACGGGATGGCCGATATGTGCCGGTTTTCCCATGAACATTCACGAATTGAAGGTCCTGGTCCGGATTGATTTGATAAAACCAACCTGCTCATCCTAATAAGGCTGGTTGGATTATCATAGTTAATTTCCTGCACAGGGCCTTCGCCTATTTATATCAGTACAAAAACAAATACAGTTGCGTCTCCTCAGGTAAAAATGGCATAATTATCCTGCATTCAAAAATATTACAGCCGGGAAAAACAGTTTCATCACAAAACTTACAGGATAAAATGATTCGGACCTTCCATCAAAGAATAAGATCTGCCTTTCCAGATGAAAGTACCCGTAATATGTTTTGGTAATTCAATTTGCATATCCCATTTACCGCTTTCCCATGCATAGTTCACCCGGATTTTTCCACCGGGGTGCGGAATTTCTCCTTTAATATTCTTTAAAGCACCGAGCCGTGGTTCGATTTTTACTTTGGTAAAACCGGGGGCATCACTTTCTATTCCCAGCATGGTCCTGAAGAATTCAATATTCGGACTGGCTCCCCAGGCATGGCAATCCGAGCGTGCATTATTGATATCCGAAATCTCTGCCCATGTAGTCAAACCCATATCCATATTTTTCCTCCATAAACCCAGCCAGTCAAGATAATGATTTCCAAGTCCCGCTTTTACCAGAGACATATGCAGGTAAAATTTAAAGTAAATGGAAGCAGGTGCCAGGGAGGTATCGGAAAGAATTCGTTCTCCGGCCAAAGCAGCGCCTTTGCCGTTCATCAGGCCGGTCAGAATGGCCAGTGCATTCGTGTGTTGGGAAAAAAGATCTTTTTCCGTCCTGTCTGCAAATAACGCCTTCGACCCATCCCAATATTTCCTGCGGATCGTGTTTTTCAACTGATCTGCATAATGGTTATACTGCGTAGCATAAGCCAGCATACCGAACCTGGATTCGAGGTCCGCCGCCAGTTGATAAGCCCATAATAATTGCAGGTCAATCATAGCAGAACAGCCATCCTTCCCAATGGGCCCAACACCGGCCTTCCAGCCTTTGGTTTCCACCCAGTCTGTAAACATCCAGTAGGGAACACCTTCCAGGGAACCATCGGGTTGCTGATACTTTCTGAAATATTGCAGTATCTGTCGTTCTCCTGCGAGTTTGTTTTTGAGATAACTGGTATCCCTGCCATACATCATATAATCATGCAGCATTCCGATATACCATAAAGAAAACGTGGGTATATACTGGGGTGTAAAGGAAGGATGCCTGCTAAGGGTTACACCTTCCGGCCGGCGTGAATGGTCCATTTCGTCCATGGCATTCCGAAGCAGGCGTTCGTCACCGCTGTTATATAATGAAATCAGGGCCTGGATCCTGGCATCACCGATATATTGCAATTGTTCGTAATAAGGGCAGTCCATATAGGTTTCCATGGCACATAACCGGGCGGTTCGCCAGCCGATTCCAAGTATTTTATTGATTTCAGGATTGTCTGTCTCCAGATGCGCATTCATTTGAAACG
>DHWT01000011.1 GCA_002413325.1 Chitinophagaceae bacterium UBA5175
AGCCAGTCAAGCGCCTTCTGGCGGTCGAGCTGAACCGAAGCCGGAACAGTTAAAGGATTGTAAGTACCGATTTTCTGAATGAATTTACCGTCTCTTGGGGCCCTGATATCGGCTACGACGATGAAATAGAATGGTCTCTTCTTAGACCCGTGTCTTTGGAGTCTGATTTTTACTGGCATCTTAAATAAAAATTTAAATGCGTTATTTAATAAGGTTTACGATCAGATCGAATGAATCAACCTGTTGCTGCAAATGTAATGAATCAGGGATAAAATGCCGAATGATTTGCCCTCTTTTTTGATGAGCGGGAAAATTAACGTTTCCCCAACCCCATCCCGCCCATGGGCATTTTATTCATCGTTTTCATCATCTGTTTCATTTGTTCAAACTGTTTCATAAAGGCATTGACTTCCTGGATTTCTTTCCCACTGCCTTTTGCAATGCGCTTTCGCCGGCTCTGGTCGATCGCGTCGGGATTGGCGCGTTCAAAGGGAGTCATGGAACTGATCATGGCTTCAATGCCCTTGAAGGAATCATTGCTGATATCAATATCCTTAATGGACTTGCCCACCCCGGGAATCATGCCCAGGAGGTCCTTGATATTGCCCATTTTGCGAATCTGATCCAGCTGTTGTTTAAAATCTTCGAAATCAAATTGGTTTTTACGGATTTTTTTCTCCAGTTTCCGGGCCTGTTCCTCATCAAACTGGGACTGGGCCTTTTCAACCAGGGAAGTAATATCTCCCATACCCAGAATCCGCTGTGCCATTCGCTCCGGGTAAAATACGTCCAGGGTGTCCATTTTTTCCCCGCTGCTCACAAACTTGATGGGTTTGTTTACCGTGTACTTAATGGAAAGGGCCGCCCCACCCCGGGTATCGCCATCGAGTTTGGTCAGGACCACACCGGTAAAATCAAGCCGGTCGTTAAAAGCCTTGGCCGTATTGACGGCATCCTGGCCGGTCATCGAATCCACGACAAACAGGATTTCCTGTGGTTCAACCGCTTTTTTAATATTTGCCACTTCAGTCATCATGGTCTCATCAATGGCCAGCCGGCCGGCGGTATCCACGATCACCACATTTTTATTACGGCTTTTAGCCTCGGCAACAGCCTGCCTGGCAATGTTTACCGGATCCAGGCTCCCGGCCACGGTGAATACATCCACACCGATCTGGGTGCCCAGGATATTTAACTGTTCAATGGCTGCCGGGCGGTATACATCCGCTGCCACCAGCAGGGGGGAGAATCCTTTCTGTGATTTGAGCCAATGGGCGAGTTTGCCGCTGAATGTGGTTTTACCACTACCCTGCAGGCCGGCGACCAGGATGACGGCCGGATTCCCTTTTGCATTGAGGGCCGTTTCATTGCCGCCCATGAGTTGCGTGAGTTCATCCTGCACAATTTTCACCATGAGCTGACCAGGACTCACGGCGGTAAGCACTTTCTGGCCCAGGGCCTTCTCACGGATACGATCCGTGAAATCCTTGGCAATCTTAAAATTCACATCGGCATCGATCAGTGCGCGCCGGATATCCTTTACAGTCGCAGCCACATTAAGCTCGGTGATCCGGCCCTGTCCCTTAAGCTGCTTAAACGCAACCTCGAGTTTCTCACTCAGATTTTCAAACATATACCCTCCTTACAATTAATGGTGAAATGAAAAAACGTGAATAAACATCCCGTTCTATCCACGTTTTTCAGAAAGGCAAATGTAAGAAAATGTAGTGTAATATTAGGTCAGCAGGTATGTTTTCGTGGTTAAATACCCAGGTAACTCCTCAGGGATTTGGCCCCCGAATTACTTCTGAGTTTGGTGATGGCTTTGTCTTTGATCTGGCGAACCCGCTCGCGGGTCAGGCTGAAACGGTCGCCGATATCTTCCAGGCTCATGGGATGATCCACCCCGATGCCAAAGAAGAAACAGATGACTTCCTTCTGCCGCTCGGTGAGCGTTTTCAGGGACCGGTCAATATCTATCTTCAGGGATTCATTGTGCTCAATATTAACTTCAGCCCGGTCAGCATTCGTATTTTCCATCACATCGATGAGGGTATTGTCCTCCCCTTCGGATAAAGGGGTATCTACGCTGACATGCCGTCCGCCGATTCCAATCGTGGACCTGACTTCTTCTATATCGAGTTCCAGTACTTCCGCCAGTTCTTCAGCCGAAGGTTCCCGCTCAAACTGCTGTTCCAGCATGGAATACGCTTTCTGGATCCGGTTGGTCAGTCCCACTTTATTCAGCGGCAGACGAACAATACGGGACTGTTCGGCCAGTGCCTGCAGGATACTCTGACGAATCCACCAGACTGCATATGAAATAAATTTAAAGCCGCGGGTTTCATCGAAACGCTGGGCTGCCTTGATCAATCCCAGGTTGCCTTCATTGATGAGGTCCGGCAGGGTCAAACCCTGGTTCTGGTACTGTTTGGCTACAGAAACAACAAATCGAAGATTGGCCTTAGTCAGCTTGTCGAGGGCTTTCTGATCACCCTGCTTGATCCGGATGGCGAGTTTTACTTCTTCTTCCGGTGTGATCAATTCAACTTTTCCGATCTCCTGCAGGTATTTTTCCAAGCTCTGAGACTCACGGTTCGTAATACTCTTCGTGATCTTGAGTTGACGCATACTCATGGGCAGGTAATTTTAAAGGGTTATAGGTTTAAAGGGTTCATCAGATATCAGGATATTGGGACTTTTATTAAAAACGTATAAAAGAATCTTTTCTTATCAGTAAGGCCAGAAGATTCAAATTATCCCAATCAATATAAGGATTCAGTGCCGGAATACCAAACCGGAAACAGGGTAAAGCGCTGGTTTTCAATTCTTTCCCAATCTGGGCCTACATGATTTATTCATTATCAGGGCTTTGGGAAGAATTAAAAAAAATTCCAGGTCATGAAATATTTATCTATAATTGCAGCCCACGATCAACAGACAATAGATGAGCAAGAAACAGCAGTTCACGCTAGAATATTCGTTAAAATGCCCGGCTTCCATTTTGTACGAGTTTTTGAGTACCCCGGCAGGACTTCAGGAATGGTTTGCAGATAAAGTAGACGAGCGCGATAATATTTTCAGTTTTTCATGGAACGGATCTACCACCAAGGCTGAGGTTTTAGAGAGTGAACTGGATAAATTCGTTCGTTTCCATTGGTCTGACTCACCCAAAGAAGAGTTTTTCGAATTCCGGATTGAAAAGTCAGATATCACCAATCAAACCATACTCGTTATTAAAGACTTCGCTGATAAAAAGGATATAAAAGATCAGACCCAGCTCTGGAGCTACCAGGTGAAGGATTTGTTTCACAG